>JBPOHM010000357.1:0-2174 GCA_052035585.1 Bacillota bacterium | reverse complement strand
AACTATTAAAGGTAATGTATTTATACCATAATGCTTATAATGTTTATTTAATAGCATTATATAAAAGAAAAATAGCTCAATAGAGTGTACCGTATTGAAACTATTATTATGTTTATTATTACGTTTCATATAAATTATTAAAATAATTATGGAACGTATCAAAATAACGATTGACTTTAGTGAAACGGTAGTTTAATATTGATAATAATAGGAGGTGTACGGAATGAATAAAATTTATGGGTATGCAAGAGTATCAAGCAAGGAACAGAATTTAGACAGACAGGAACAGGCTTTAAAGGATTATGGTATTGATTTAAGGGATATAATAAAAGATAAACAATCAGGCAAAGATTTCAATAGGCAAGGCTATCAAACACTTAAGAATAGTTTGTTAAGGGCAGGTGATACGTTAGTTATTAAGGAGCTTGATAGGCTTGGTAGAAATATGGATATGATAAAAGCAGAATGGCAGGAGCTTCAGGCAAAAGGAATTGACATAGTTATTATTGATACACCAATTCTAAACACATTGAATAAATCTGACCTTGAAAAGAAGCTTATATCAAACATAGTATTTGAATTATTGTCATACATGGCAGAAAAGGAACGTATAAAAATAAGAGAAAGACAATCAGAGGGAATTGCAGCAGCTAAAGCAAAAGGATTGTATAAAGGCAGGAAACGGATAGAAGTCAATAATTTTGAACATGTTTACAATGAATGGAAATCAGGTAAGATGACAGCAGTAAAGGCTATGGATAAATTAGGAATTACAAAAGCAACATTTTATCGAAGGGTAAATGAATATGAGAACAGATAACAGGGCTTAAATGCCCTTTTTTATTTGTCAGTAGGCTTTCGTTTATTAAGAGTTATGTCTTTTAAATTTAATGTAGTGATAGAGTTATTGCAAAAGCTAAAATACCCCAACGGCTTCAAAGTCAAGTTTACTCAGAGAAAATAATATTATTGGTGTGCTGTTTATATGGAAGCTGACCGGGGCCTCTGAACGCTCCGCCATGGTGAACAAGGAAGGGTATGCTCTCGATGGGTAGGGGGTGGGTTTGTATAAATGGATATGGTACTTGGGTTCTCAGACACACAGCTGTAAATGGTAAACTAAAATCCATAGATTTAGGCAAATAAAAATCCATAATTTTTGGCAAATAATTTTCCATAGTTATTCAAATAAAACATTCCAGAATGATATAATTCAATTCTGGAGGTGAAAAGAAAGGATGACAGATTGGAAAATGTATGGACAAATACAAGAACACAAACGGAAAGGATTTAATAAAAGTCAGACAGCAAGACTTTTAGGAAAAGACTACAAAACCGTTTTAAAGTATTGGGATATGACAGCAGATGAGTTTGCCGCTGAAAAAGAAAATGCAGGATTAAGAATTAAAAAGGCTGAGCCTTATGAAGATTATGTGGTTGAATGCCTTAGAAGGTATCCTGATATGTCATCAGCACAGCTGTATGACTGGATATTAGAACAAAATAATGGAATAAAGCTATCATTTAAGGAACGCAGCTTTAGAAGTTATGTATCCCATATCAGAGAAGAATATGATATTAGCAAAACTATTAAGGCAAGACAATATGAAGCTGTTGATGATCCACCTATGGGAGAACAGGCACAAGTTGACATGGGAGAAATCATAATGGAAACAGCTACTGGTAAACATAAGAAGGTCTACTGTTTTGCAATGGTTATGTCCAATTCAAGGCAAAAGTTTGTGTATTGGTTGGACAAACCTTTTACGACAGATACCTTTATCAAAGCTCATAACAAGGCTTTTGCATTCTTTGGTGGACGAACAAAAGAGATAGTGTATGATCAAGATAAGGTTTTAGCTGTAAGCGAAAACAATGGAGATATAATTTACACAGAACAGTTTCAAGCATACATAAGTATTGTTAAGTTTAATATCTATCTTTGCAGAGGTTCCGATCCAGAAAGCAAAGGAAGAATTGAAGCAGTGGTCAAATATGTCAAGTATGGATTTGCTAAACACAGGATTTATCATGATATAGAAACACTTAATGAAAAATGCATTGCATGGCTTAATAGAACAGCAAATGAAAAAGTACATTAAACAACAAAAAAGATACCGTAAGAAGTATATGCTCTAGAACAACAAAACTTGATACCGGTAGCTGAAATGAAT
>JBPOHM010000202.1:0-7794 GCA_052035585.1 Bacillota bacterium | reverse complement strand
GTTTTTTAATTATTACATTATATAGATTATCTTGATAAACCTCTAAATTTCTTTCTTTTGCAAAGTTTAAAAGAAAATCACTAACTCTTTTTTCATCACCAGAGCATCTTGGAATCTGACTTAATTCATAAAACCATTTAAATACTTTTTGGGGTTCTATATTCTGTAAATTTGACATCTATTCCTCCTATAATATTTTATAGAAATACTAATATAATAATGATGTAACTATAAATTAATTAAAATTATTATACATTCTTAAATACTAGTAATTCCCCATAAGCTATTTATTATACTTTTTTGCTATTTTTTTATAATAAAAAAGGACTTTGATAACATGCAACAAAGCACAATATCAAAGTCCTATTTAATTACAAGGTTCTATTTCATAGATTCAAAATGTTCCTTCATAAGCTTTAATATTTGAGGTGCCCATGAGCCATTTTCGATAATACCAACAGTTCTATTCTGCATATTTAAAGCCTTCATATCAAGTAGAAGCTCTCTCATTGGAAGATAAATATTTAAGTTATATGTTACACAGGCACAAACTAAATGGCTATACTTAAATATTTGAGAAATTATATGTGATAAATGAATTTTAGATACATCATATACATATACATTACTCATTCTTCATGTTTCTCTGTTGTACTATAAAACATATAAATACCTCCTTTTTAAATTATGGTTTTTCAACATACATGTTTTAGGTTTAGTAATATAGAGATTTTTATGCAAAATTTTATGTTAAAAAATAAAAACTGCCTAATATTTTAGACAGTAATGCACACATAAATCATTCATCCATATTTAGTTCATCTGCAAGTAGCTTTAGTTCCTTTTCATTTACTATTAAATATCCACCTTTAATCTTACTTAAATATCCTAATTGTGTAAACTCACAAAGCATTTGCGTTAAATGACGATAGGATACTCCAAGATAAGCACTTGCATCAGTATTTCGTTCAGTGTATTGCCCATTATATGCTGTAAAAAGTATAAAATGAGCAAGACGATTTGCTAATGGAAATCCCTGTGTTCTTAATAGTGCATAGGCTCTTTGTTCTTCCTTTTTTGCTAAGGTCAAGCACATTATACGTAAAAAATTAGCATCAGATAGCAAACGGCTTCTATACTTCTCAATTGGTATTGCTAAGAGATAGCAAGGAGAGAGTGCTTTTATACCCATGGTGCTTTTACGTACGCTAAGAAGCTCCATTTCCCCAATAAAGCATTTACCATGCAAAAAGTCTAATAATGATGTCTTTCCATTTGACAAGCTGCAAGACAGCTTTGCTCTTCCTGAAACCATATAGTAAAGAAATCCATCAGACTTATCTCTCTCTTTCATAATATATTCACCCTTATTTGCAATAAACAGATGAATATCATCCTTTATTGAAAACGAGAAGAAGCTTTCAAAATTAGACTCCGTAAGACAACGATTAATCTCATTTGTATCAAAAATTTGCTTTAACATAATTATGCCCATGCACCGATATCACAAAATGCAATAAAAAATATAGCATGGGCATCGGTACATATCCTTTCTTTATTTTTCATTTCTTTCAACCTTACCTCAAAATTCGGAGATTTCTCCTAACATAACAAATAATTTTTATGTTATAATAATAAAAACTACTTGCGATAAAGGAGATAAATATGGAAAAAATTAAAATTATACTAGATTGTGACCCTGGTCATGATGATGCTATTGCTATATTATTAGCAGCTAATCATCCAGCTATTGATTTACTAGCAATAACTACAGTCGCTGGAAATCAAACGCTTGATAAGGTAACTGATAATGCACTTCATGTATGTGAGTATTTAGGAATTAATATTCCTGTTTATAGAGGAATGTCAAGACCATTAGTACGTGAACAGGTTGTTGCTAAGAACATACATGGAGAAACAGGACTTGATGGCCCAGTTTTTGAACCACTTAAAACAAAAATACAAGAACAACATGCTGTAAATTATATTATTGATACATTACTTGCAAGTGATGGTGATATAACACTTGTACCAGTAGGTCCATTAACAAACATCGCTATGGCAATGAGATTAGAGCCTCGTATAATACCAAAAATCAAGCAAATTGTACTTATGGGTGGTGCTTATGGCACTGGTAATTTCACTCCTTCAGCAGAATTCAATATCTTTGTAGATCCAGAGGCTGCAGACATCGTATTTAGAAGTGGTGTAAAGCTTACGATGATGGGTCTAGACTTAACAAATCAAACAGTTTGCACACCGGATGTCATTGAACGTATGGAATCTATCGGAAATAAAGCGGGTAAATTGTTTGCTGACATAATGCGCTTTACTTTAATGACTCAAAAACAAGCATATGGATTAGAAGGAGGTCCTGTACACGATGTTACATGCGTTGCTTATCTAATTGCACCAGAACTATTTGTAACACAGGACATGAACGTAGTTATTGATATAAACCGTGGTCCATGCTATGGTAGAACAGTATGTGATATTCTTGACTGCTTGAAGCAACCAAAGAACTGTACAGTTGGAATCACCTTAGATTTACCAAAGTTCTGGGATTTAGTTGCTGAGGCTGTTTCTAGATACAACTAAAATAATTAAATTGTAAAAAACGAGGGTAAAGCCCCTCGTTTTATTTTTCATCTATTAAAGGTAAGACCTTTACATTACTTGTTTCTATGCTTGAAATAAGCTCATCCATGTGTCCTATTACATCCTTTATTTCATCTTCAGTGATGTTATCCACATGAATACCACAAATTACAGAAACATGCTTATTTAATTTAGAGGATAATTGTTCAGAAACATATTTAGCGACTTCGTCATCCTTATGACTAATCCTATTTAATATTGACGTTGTTGAACTTATTACGCTATTATTAGTTAAACTTGGTCTCGGAGTACTTAGTGTTACACAGCCAATATGTGGATTGTCCCCACCTGAAATTATAACACATAAATCATCTCCAATTTCAATAGACTTAACATTAATTTTAATTCTACCAAATTCAATCTTAATATCTTGCATAATATCACCTCGTATTAACATGTTTTTTATTCAAATAAATAGCTTGTCATAGATAAGGAACCCATCATGCAGCTATAATTATATACAGAAACCTTATCTTCCTTATCTGTTGCACCTAATATATATAAGATTGGATAAAAGTGATCTGGAGTTGGTACTGCAAATTTTGCAGTTTCACCTAAGCTTAAGTAATTTATTACATTATCATGATTTCCACTCTCAATACTATCTTTAATATAGGCATCAAACTTATATGCCCAATCAAAGCCTTTATCCTCAGCATGCCAATCAACTAATCTTAAATTATGGACAATATTTCCAGAACCAAATAAAAGAACTCCTTGCTCTCTTAACACCTTTAGCTCTTGACCTATTTTATAATGCACCTCTGGTGCTGCTGTTGCATCTATGCTTATTTGAAATACAGGAATATCTCTTTCAGGATACATGTGAACAAGCACAGACCATGTACCATGATCAATTCCCCAAGAATTATCATATACACTTTCTTTACTTATTAAATTCTTTGCAATCTCTGCTAGCTTTGGATTGCCAGGAGCATTATATAATATCTCATACAATTCTTTTGGAAATCCATACATGTCATGAATTGTTTTTGGATTTTCCTCGTTCATGACTTTAGTTCCTCTAGTATACCAGTGAGCTGATATAGCTATTATTGCTTTTGGCTTTGGTATTCTCTTTGCCATTTCTACCCAAGCTCTAGTATATTGATTGTTTTCAATTGCATTCATAGGCGAACCATGGCCTACAAAAATGACTGGCATTTTAGACATATTATCATCTCCTTTTATAGCATTATACAGCTTACAATATTAAATTACAAGATATAGAATTTTAATATATATTATCTTATAGGATAAGATTTATTCATAGCCCTTAAGACCTTCTTTTAAAATTTTCTTTATCTTATTAACTAAATTTTCAGGATATAATGCTGTTGCGTAATTACAATATTCTGTAAGCCACATAGCTGCACCATCAATTGATGATTTTGCAGTAACAATTACATATTCATCTGCATTTGAATCTGCATAATCAGTTGGTCTAATATTTATGTTTTTTCCAAAGCTATCTACTACAGCATTTAATAATTTTTCTGCAACTCTAAATTCTATTGTTTCCATTTTTCCCCCGAACATAACTGGATTTTCATCTCTGTATTTAGCCGGATTAATATATTCCATTTTACATATTTCAATATTCTTTAATATTTCTACATTTTGAATTCTATCTACACGTAGATTGAAATAACCTAATTCAAGCATATTTTCATCCTTGCCAACTAAGTAATAATACCCGTTTGACCACATAAAAAATGATGGATGAAAAATCTTCTCGCTTCGTTCTGCAAAAACTAATCTAGTTTTATCAGGACTTGCAGCATACATGCAATAATCAAACTTTATACACTTACCTATCTTTATAGCTTCTGAAACAATTTCTATTGTTTTAAAAAATGCATTACTGTGATAGAGATTTCTCATACTTTTATTAGGGAGAGCTTTATAATCATACTCCTCCATAATTTTTCTTACAGCTGTCAAATCAGGTACACTGCATATTTGTTCTATAGATTTAATTAGATTAACCGTTTGTTCAGCACTTAAAAATGGAAACATTGATAATGCATCTGTTAAAAGCTTTATCTCAGATTTTTTAGTATCAAATTCAATTTTATAATAATAAGTTTCCCCTTCATTTATTAAGCTGTCATCCCACTCCTCAAAATCACCTGTGTTTTTATTCTTTACATATTTTATTAATCTAAAATCTAAGGATTTATCTCTAGGATTTGTTTTTCTATATAAGGAGTCCAATAAATTTCTAAGAGTATGTATAGTGCAAAACTCACATTTCTTTTTTAATTCTTTTAATGTTATAGGATCTCTTTAAGATACATACTTTAAAGTCTGAATAAGGTAAACCATATTATAGGTATTAATATTTGAACGCTCATCAGGAGCCATATCTCTTTGCTTAGCCATTTTGCTTTACCTTCTTATTATTAATTTTTATATTAGCATTTGTTAATATTGAAATGACATTATTATAATCATATTGTTGAAACTCATTTTCTTTAGTTTGACAAGGTAAGGTATTTAATGTATCCCAATCAACAAGACATAGATGTTTTCTTTCATTATCATGACGTGTATTATTTTGTTCTAAATCCTTGTCTGTTAATTCATGAGGCATTAACCTTTTATAACCACGGGCATAATGAAATCCACTCCATCTGTAATGCTCATATACTGCTAGCTTCCACATTAAATCATCTAACTCATCTAAATTTTCCACTCTAATATTATTAATAGCATCTATTAAATTTCCATTTTCATCAATTGTTAAATTTGCTAATGCAAGTATATTATTTTTGTCTCTAACTGCTGCCCGATTACTACTCTTTCTGAAATAATCCAATGAGTTCCAGCTTTTTGCTTTTTGCTTTTTATTATTTTCCTTATTGTAGTTGTCATGAACCGCTTTTGCCATATTATCAATTGATTTTATTATTAGATTATCACATGTATATATATCATCACATACACTTATTACAGATAACATATCATTTGATTTAATTAAAGTCTCTAGTGAATATTTTTCGTTCCTAATAAAGATTGTAATTTCTGGACTAAAAGCTCTAGGATTTTCTATTTCATATTTTATGAAATGAGATAGTTTAAGAGCTGTTTTAATGTTAGTTTCGTTGTCACCAGTTGAAATAAATATATGATCAAGTTCATTAATCCTCATTTTTATTTCTTCATAGAATTTTTCAGTTCCAATCCTAGTACCTAAAAATTTTATTTCACTTTTATCCTTGAAATAAGGAACATCAGTCAAGAAATCTTCCTTTAATTCATCCATGTTTTCATCTATTATTAAGGCTTTAAACTGATTAACTTCATGGTTTTCATTTATAAATCTTGAATTTTCAAATGAAGACAGAAGAAGCTCTACTCCTAAATCACCAAAACCTATTACACACACAGAATAAGACTTTGTAATATAGTTGAAATTATCAACTTCTTTGAACTGCCCATTTTTAAGTAAAGTCTGCACTGGAGAATATTCCATCATTAATTTATTAATTACTAGATTTTCTTCTGAGACAAGATATACATCAAGTCCATTACCTTCCCAGTTGTTAAAACGAAGCTGTTGATTGTTACAAACAACTGTTATATGAAATTTCGATAAATATTCTTCTGTGTATATAGATTTATCTTGGTTTTCTTCTTTGTCCTCATTTATAGGTTTTAATAGCTTAGCAAGCCATTCCATATTAATATTTTTATCACTAAGTGCAATAACAATAGAATGCTCAACCTTTCCATTGACTATGGGATTGTCCTTAATTAAATCATCTAAATGCTTTATTATAACATTATGTAAATACTTGCAGTTGTCAAAATCTTCATCTGTATAATATACAATCACACTATCTTTATATTTTTTTAATATATCATTTATAAGTGAATGTGAATTATTATTGTTCCCTACAATAATAATTTTGTTCTTTTGCTTCTTGTATTTGTAATTAAGTTTATAAGCATTAATTTTATCCTCAAGAAGTACTGATATAACAACTAAAGTCATGCTAAATGATGCAATAAGAAGTATTCCCCATATTTGAATTTCTACAAGCTGTTCATTACCTAACATGTGAAATACGTCCCTGTATTGCTGAAAACTCCTGTCAAATGCTATTCCTATTACAGCATAATATACAGAATTTAATATGTTTAACAAAATAGCTTTATAATCTACAGGTGCTTGCCTAAGGCTACTTAATACAAAATAAATAGTAAATGCAGATAGATAATTGTATGACACAATTATAATTTTTCTGTTATCTTTTTTAGTAATCGCAAAAAGTAATAACAGTATTATTATATAAACAGCTATCATAATTACCTCTCGTAAACTTTAAGACCTACACTGTTTATAATAGGTATCATATTTTTCACAGTATCTCTGTCATAATCTTTGATTTCTTCAGACAACTCTTCATAAGGGACTATATATGGACTTATTTTCTTGTCCGTATCCTTTACTGGACCATACTTCCAACCATTCTTTAATCTTTCTTCATTCCATAATTCATGTTCTATCTTAGAAAGAAATTCAATTTGCTCATGACTTAATTCTTTAATTTCTTTTGCATGTTCTAAATTTTCTGCAATTACATATCCAAGCCTTTTTAATTTATCAGAAATTGACCTAGCTTGACGTAGGTTAGAATATTTTAAGTCCTGAGATAATTCATCCCATGGAGCAATTGGTTTTTCGTCAGGTTTTCTTATTCTTTGCTGTTTCATATAATCTTCATGTATAAACTTTGCAATTTTTTCAATGTTATCAAGTAAAGGTCTTGGTAATATTGCTGCATCCTGTTCCTTAATTGTTTCAATATATATATCTGTGCTTGCAAGGCATTTAACATTTAAGCCTTCTTCAAACAAATCATATAAATTTAAAACCCTGTTTAATAAGCTTTCTTTCTTTTGAGCAAAATTACTTTCCATTATTCCTTTTGGTGCCAAATATTCAATTTTAAGTGATTTTTCATTTATTTCAATTCTCGACTCATCAGCTAATACTCTTTTCTTATCCTCAATACCATATGCCACCCTATTCCATTCCTGAAGCTCATCACAAAGAATAAGAAGATATGCCATAGGATGCTCTTGAGGTTTAAGGGCTCCTAAATTAAATGGCTCCTTCATAATAGC
>JBPOHM010000163.1:0-5035 GCA_052035585.1 Bacillota bacterium | reverse complement strand
ATTCTTTGAATTTTTCCTTCAGTTTTATTAATATTTAATTTTGGGAGGGAATAGTATTGAAATCATTTTTAATAAGTGATAACAGAGATACCTTTGTTGGTATGAGGCTAGCTGGTGTTAATGGAGTAATAGTCCATAGCAAGGAAGAAGCTTCAGAGATGATAAAGGAGTGTATTAAGGATAATGAAATAGGTGTTCTTATATTAACAGAAAAAATTGTTGATATGCTTAAGGATGAGGTTATGCAGCTTAAGCTAAAGATTAGGAAGCCTTTAATTATTGAAATTCCAGATAGACATGGAACTAGCAGAGGATATGATACTATTTCAACATATATCAAGGAGTCTGTTGGAGTTAAAATTTAAGGAGGTGGGCAGGTATGGTAACGATAGAGCAGAAAATTGTATTATTTTCTAAACGGACATATCAGCTAATGAATGCAAATTTTAAAGAAACCCTACAGGAATTAGAGACTGAATATGACAAAAAGTTTGAAGAGAATAAGAACTATGTTGATTTGCAGGTAAAGAAAATAATAAGCAACGCTCACAAAAAAAGAGATTTAGAGGTTTCGAAAATACAAGGAACCTTAAAAATGAATGATAAAAAAGAATATATGCTTGAAAAGGAAAGATGTTATGAAAAATTTATGAATAAATTAAAAGCATATATAAATGATTATGTTAAAGGTGAGTCATATAAAGATTATTTATTAAAGCTTATAAATGGGATTGATTTAAAGCCAACAGAGATGAACGATATAAGCCTTTATCTAACAAATGAGGATTATGGTAAATACAAGAATTTATTAAGCGAAGAACTAAAGAAGCTTGGATATAGTGAAAATAATTATAAAGTTGAAGCTATTAATAGCAGTATTATTGGTGGTTTTATTATAGATGATAATATAAATAAAATTAGGATAGACTTATCAATTAAATCTTTATTAGATGATAATAAAGAGTATATAATGAAGATTTTATTTGAAGCCTTGGAAAAAGTGAAGTAAATTTTTGCTTAGTAAAATTTATTACACTCTATGTAAGAATCCTGTGGATTCTTCTACAAAAGAGACTTATGTAAGGTAGGATTAAAATATGAAAATAAATGAAGGAATAATTAATTATATAAATGGACCTGTTGTTAAAGGACTTAACATGAGCTCATTCAAGGTTAATGAGATGGTTACTGTTGGAGAAAAAAAGCTAATTGGTGAAGTTGTTTCCTTAAATAATGATGAAGCTACTATTCAGGTTTATGAAGAAACAGAAGGACTTCGATATGGTGAAAAAATTTATTCAACAGGCTCTCCTTTATCTGTTACCTTAGGTCCAGGTATGATAGGAAATATATTTGATGGTATACAAAGACCTTTAAAATATATTCAGGAGATTTCTAAGGATTTTATACCAGAAGGTATAGGATTAGTAAGCTTAGATACAAAAAAGGAATGGCCTACTGAGATAACAGTTAAAAAGGGTGATTATCTAAAGGCTGGGGCTGTATATGCTAAGGTTCCAGAAACACAAAGTATAGTACATAAGCTTATGGTTCCTTTTAATGTAAAGGGTACGGTTATTGAAGTGAAGGAAAATGGTAGCTATAAGCTAAATGATACTATCGTTGTTTTAGAATTAGAAAATGGTGATAGGTACAATCTAAGCCTTTGCACAAAATGGCCTGTTAGAGAAGCTAGACCTATAGATAAAAGAATTCCAATATATAAGCCACTTATTACTGGACAGAGGGTAATTGATAGCTTCTATCCTATAGCAAAGGGTGGTACTGTAGGCTTGCCTGGTGGATTTGGAACTGGAAAAACTGTTACACAGCATCAATTAGCTAAATGGAGTGATGCTGATATCATAGTTTATATAGGCTGTGGTGAACGTGGTAATGAAATGACGGACGTTCTAGAAGAGTTCCCTAAATTGATTGACCCAAGAACAAATAGAGCAATTATGGAGAGAACTATTCTAATAGCAAACACATCAAACATGCCTGTTGCTGCGAGAGAGGCTAGTATTTATACAGGTATAACAATGGCAGAATACTATAGAGACATGGGCTATGATGTAGCTATAATGGCTGACTCAACATCGAGATGGGCAGAAGCATTGCGTGAAATAGCAGGACGTCTAGAGCAAATGCCTGCAGAAGAAGGATATCCAGCATACTTGCCATCAAGACTTGCTCAGTTTTATGAAAGAGCAGGCTGTGTTACAACACTATCTGGTGATGAAGCAAGTGTAACTATAATTGGTGCAGTTTCACCTCCTGGTGGAGACTTCTCAGAGCCTGTTACAGAAAATACTAAGAGATTTGTTACTGCATTTTTAGCACTTGATAAAAAGCTAGCTTATGCAAGACATTATCCAGCTATAAACTATTTAACTAGCTATAGTGGATATGCTTCAATACTTAAGCCTTGGTATGAAGAAAATGTATCTCCAGAAATGATGGAGCTTCGAACAAAGATGATTAATCTATTGCAAGAGGAAGAGAAGCTAAATGAAATAGTACAGCTTGTAGGTGAGGATGTTCTACCAAATGACCAAGCACTTGTTTTAGAGATAGCAAGAATTATTAAAAAAGGCTTCCTACAACAAAATGCTTTGCATAAGGAAGATAGCTATGTTGTATTGCAAAAACAGTTCAAGATGCTAAAAGTAATTGATACCTTATACGAAAGTGCACTTGCTTGTGTAAAAATAGGTATACCTATTTCAACAATTAGAGAGCAAGAGCTTTTACAGGATGTCTTAAGGATGAAATATGATGTATCAAATGATAATCTTTCATTATTGGATGAATTATCGGATAAAATCATTAAAGCATACAGTGATTTAAGGAAAAAATATGAGTAATTTATGATAAATGTCTCAATTAACTGAGACAATAGCATAAAGAGAGGATAATATGAAAAAAGAATATTTAAAAATTGATAGTATTGCAGGTCCTTTAATTGTCCTTAAAAATGTTAATGATGTTGCTTATGGTGATGTTGTAAGTATAAAAATTAATAATTCAGAGACAAGAAAGGGCAGAGTAATTAAAATAGATGGGGATAAGGTTATAATACAGGTTTTTGAAGGAACATCTGGTATTGCAACTGACAATTCATCAGTAAAATTCACTGGTGAGCCTTTAACGATTCCTCTTTCAAAAGAAATATTAGGAAGAACCTTTAATGGTGTTGGAGAGCCTATAGATGGTATGTATCAAATAGTATCATCACACAAGGAAAATATCAATGGACGTCCTATAAATCCTGTAGCTCGTAAATATCCTAGAAACTTTATTCAAACAGGAATATCTTCAATAGATGTACTGATGACTCTTATAAGAGGACAAAAGCTACCAATATTTTCTGGAAACGGTATAGCTCACAATGACCTAGCAGTTCAAATTGTTAAGCAAGCTAAGATAGAAGGAGCAACTAAGGACAATTTTGCAATTGTTTTCGGTGCTATGGGAGTTAGACATGATGATGCTAATTACTTTATCAGAAGCTTCCAAGAATCTGGAGTTCTAGATCATGTTGTTATGTATATAAATACAGCAGACGCTCCTATAGTTGAGCGTATAACAACTCCTAAATGTGCATTGACAGCAGCAGAGTATTTAGCCTTTGAATGTGATATGCATGTTCTAGTAATATTAACAGATATGACTAGCTATGCAGAGGCTCTTCGTGAAATTTCATCTGCTAAGGAGGAAGTACCATCACGTAAGGGATATCCAGGATATTTGTATAGTGATTTATCAACAATATATGAAAGAGCTGGGATGTTAAAATCAAGAGAGGGCTCTATCACACTTATACCGATACTAACTATGCCAAATGATGATATAACACATCCAATTCCAGACTTAACTGGATTTATAACAGAAGGACAGATAGTTTTAAACAGAGAGTTTAATCAAAGAAACATTTATCCTCCAGTAGATATTCTTCCTTCATTATCAAGACTTATGAAGGACGGTATTGGTGCTGACTACACTAGAGAGGACCATGCAGATTTGTCAAGTCAGATATTTGCTGCATACTCAAAGGTTCAGGATGTTAAAAGCTTAGCACAGATTATAGGTGAGGATGATTTAAGTGAAATAGATAGATTATATCTTAAATTTGGTAGAGAGCTTGAAAATAAGTTTATATCACAGACTATTGATGAAAATAGAAGTATTACAGAAAGCTTAAATTTAGGTTGGGAGATATTATCTATTTTACCTGCTACAGAGCTCGATAGAGTTAAGACAGAGTTTATTGAAAAATATTATAGAAGGTAGGGATGTAATATGGCTATATTAGTAGCACCTACAAAATCAAACCTTATAAAAGCAAAATCAGCATTAGAGCTATCTAAAAAGGGCTTTGAGCTATTAGATAAAAAAAGAAATGTTCTAATCAAGGAAATGATGGGACTAGTTAATAAGTCAAAGAATTTACAAGAGCAGATATATTCTACTATAGAAAAGGCATATGAGTCCTTACAGGTTGCCAACCTGATAATGGGTGTTAAGGATGTAGAGGATATATCATACAGTGTTCCACAGGACGAGTCCTTCGAGCTCCTTTTGAAAAGCGTCATGGGTGTTGATATTCCAATGATTAAGTATCAAAAGAAGGAAATACAACCGACATATGGATTTTATTATACAAATTCTGCCTTAGATATGGCGAGACAGAATTTTAATGAAGTAAAATACAAGATATATGAATTAGCTGAAATTGAAAATTCAATATTTAAGTTAGCAAAGGAAATACAAAAAACCAAGAAAAGGACAAATGCTTTACAGCATATACAAATTCCAAAATATACTGAACAGGTGAAGTATATTCAAGAGGTTTTGGAAGAGAAGGAAAGAGAAGACTTTTTCAGACTTAAAATATTGAAGAAATAAAGGTTCTATAATAAATGTTGGGGTGCATGATAATTAATCATCATAACCTCAGCATTTTTTATTACAAAAAAAGATGCACTTATGATTCAAAACTGCTAAAATGTTAGTTAACGAGACAAACAGAAAG
>JBPOHM010000154.1:0-1507 GCA_052035585.1 Bacillota bacterium | reverse complement strand
AAATATTTATTTCTACACCCTTATTCTTGAACGGACATTTTTTATCGTTCCTGCTGATAACTACAGGGCAGAAATTATTATCAACCATGAATTCTGACAATTCTTCTTCGATATTATCTACTTCCTTTGTTTTGTTTTCTATTTTCCTGTTGAATCCTCTAATTTCTTCTAGTCTTTCGTTTATACTTTCTACCGCTTTAAACTTTACCATATTGTCTTCAACGTCCTTTAGTATTTTGGCCCCTTCCTCTATTACCCCTATTTTCTTGTCTAACGATTTTATCTTTGTTTTAATGTTAATTACATTACTTACTAACTCCACAGAGTATTTTAATTCCTTTTCTTTCGCAATTTGATTCTCTAGTTCAGAGAATATCTTATCTAATTCACAGTATTTTTCTATTTTTACCTTGTTTTGTTCCTCTTTCTTTATGCCGACTGTTATTTTTCCTATAGATTCTACTATATCCATTTGTACATCTATTTCTGAGAAATGTTTATCCAGTTCTTCTGCCACGGAAATCTGTTTTGATAATTTATTGATTTTATTTATCCAGTCTATGATATCCCCCATAATGTTAACTTTTTCTATTTCGCTTATTAACGTTTCTGGATTATATTCCAGAATCTCTTTCGGTATGTTTAATTTATTAACCTTCTCTATTTTGTCCTCCAAAGAGAATATGGTATCTATAGTTTGTGCTTTATCTATTTCCTGTTTTAATGCTGTATTTATTTCGTCAATGTAATCTTTTACTTCAGTTAAGTCAGGTATATCTTCTAATTTACCTTTCTCATAAACTATTTTGGAAAATATTGTGTCTATTTCTCTTTCTATACCGTTTTCTAAAGAATTAGCTTTTTTGAGGTGTTTATTAATTTCGTCTGTTCCGAGTGCTTTCTGAAAATATGAGTAATTTTCTCCAGGTGTTGTGTTCATAAATAATATTTTGTCTTCCGCATAACGGAAATTAAATTTCTCGTCTTTTACGTTATCCTTGTACATATTAACTATATCAGCTATTTCTTGAGGTACTTTATCGTTTATTTTTTCCCACACTTCCTCAGAACCATCAGGTCTCACAAGTTTGTATGTAGATTCTTCCCCTCTAGTTAGACTTATGATGTTTCCTTCAAAGTCTTCCCCCTCTATAAAGAATGATTCAGCATAATCAGATACGTAAGCCTTAACGTGTAGATTAGGTAAATTAAAGCACAATATTCTCATGGCGTCCAGAATATTACTCTTCCCTGAGTCGTTACCACCAATAAAATGATATGCTTTGTTTTTCTCAAAATGTAATTCCATGTCTCTTATGGATACGAAATTGACTATCTTTAGTCTTTTAAATTGCACAAATACTCCCTCCGTCAATTTACTTATTTTACGACCAACAAATTATAAACTTTTATACCATATAATCATTTTTTGTAGAAAAAAATGGTCCAACAATTCTTGTTGGACCCTAAAAGGGGATTAATGATATTGATTGCCAATAATTGCTAT
>JBPOHM010000086.1:0-5753 GCA_052035585.1 Bacillota bacterium | reverse complement strand
AATTTACAAAATACTATATACAATACAGGATTACCAACTGTAAGATACTATGAGTCAGAAATACCACATAGTATTAAGATGGACTATATAGATGGAGTTCATATTGGAGAGAAGTATTTTGATAGGTCATATAAGGATGGAGTGTATAATATTCCAGATTTAAGTGGTAATGAGGTTCAAAGATTAAGACAGAATTATGAGAAGGTGCTAAATATAATGCTATCATTATCAACACGAATACACTCTATTAAAGAAAGTGATATTAAAAGTGCATCAGAAAAAATAAATGATTTTAGCATTCCATACTTAAATCCAACCTTAATTAAAAGAATAAATAGCATTGACATTGAGGATTCAAGAAAACAGCTTGCAATTAAATTTATTTCTGAAATAGAGGACAAAAAGGCTCTATGTCATATGGATTATCATTTCTTTAATATAATGTGTTCAGATGATAAATATCTAGTTATAGATTGGATGGACTCTAAGCTTGGAAATCCAATATATGATTATGCAAGAAGCTATATCATTTTATATGAGTTTGTTTCAGAATTTGACGAGCTGTATTTAGAGGCAGTCAAAAATCAATATGATGTCGATGAAGCTGATTTAAAAAAGGCAATATATGTAATGGCTGTCCATCGTCTAGCCGAAACAAATAGTAATAAGCTTAGAGATTTTATAAATAGTTATAAGCTTTAATATTTAAAGTTTAAATATAATACAAAATTTAAGGGGTTAAAATGGAAAACATATTTAATAAAAGAAAAGGCTTGAGTGGAAGCACATTGAAAATTATTGCAATTGTAACTATGCTCATAGATCATATAGGAGCAACAATTATTGAACATTTAATGTATACAATAAACGGATATAATGAATATTTACTACCATTATATTTAGTAATGAGAACTATAGGAAGACTAGCATTTCCAATATTCTGTTTCTTGTTAGTAGAGGGCTTCTTCCATACAAGGGATGTAAAAAGCTATGCAATAAGATTAGCTTTATTTGCATTAATTTCAGAAGTGCCTTTTGATTTTGCATTTAATCACACTATTTTAGAATTCGGTCATCAAAATGTATTCTTTACACTTTTAATAGGTTTATTAATGATATGGGCATTAGAATATATAAATGAACGATTCGTTTACGATAGGGCAGTTCATATAGCTTTATATATGGTAATCACAATGGCAGCTTCATTCTTAGCCAACTTTTTAAAATCCGATTATGGCTCACTTGGAATATTTGTTATATTACTAATGTATATATTTAGAAATAATAGACTAATTCAAACAATTTCTGTATGTGCAGCATTTGTAATATTAACAAGATTTAGCCTTCAATCATTAGCAGGATTAGCCTTTATTCCAATAAACCAATACAATGGAAAGAAAGGTCTATCTCTCAAATACCTTTTCTATGCCTTCTATCCAGTACACATATTGATACTTGGACTTATTGTCAGATACATTATCTAAAAAACAGTTGAAATATATTAATTATTATATTATAATTTCAATGTAATAGCTATGTGTGCGCCATTAGCTCAATTGGATAGAGTGGCAGACTTCGAATCTGTAGGTTGTGGGTTCGATCCCTACATGGCGCGCCAAAATATTTTGAGAATACAAGTAAAATAAAAAATCCTCATTGAGGATTTTTTATTTATCTAAATTTTATCTTGTACCTTTTCACAGAATACCTTGATTATGTTTGGATCAAACTGTGTTCCGGCACATCTTTTTAATTCATTTATTGCTTCTTCCTTGCTCATTGTCTTCTTATATGTTCTTTCAGATGTCATTGCCTCATAGCTATCTGCTACTGAGATTATTCTTGCAATAAGTAGAATTTCATCTTCTTTAATACCTCTTGGATATCCCAATCCATCCCAACGCTCGTGATGTGATAACACAAAGTCTGATATGTTTGTGTATTCATCAACTGATTTTAATATGTGATATCCTATTTCGGTATGTCTTTTTATAATATCATATTCAATATTTGTTAGCTTGCCAGGCTTGTTAAGAAGATTGTTATCTATAGCTATTTTACCTATGTCGTGCAATAGACCTGCTATTTCAATTTCTCGTAAAATCTCTTGATCTAGATTTAATGCTTCACCGATTTTTCTACTTATTTTACTAACATTTTCAGAATGAAGTCTTTCTCTTTGGTTAGCTTCATTTAATGTTTTTAGAATAACCTGTATGGTTTTACTTCTCATACTCTGGCTTTCAATTAGCTTTTTACGATACATGTTTTCTTCAGCCTTTGCATAAATTTCCATGATATTTTGATTCATAGATATCTTGGTTTCAAGTCCTATAGAAACTGATATTACAATATCATTAAAATCTATTTGCTCTAGCTCTCTATATATACTTTTAATAATTAATTCAGCATCTTCATAATTTGTTTGAGGTAATAGCATTATAAATTCATCGCCACCAACTCTTGCTACTATATCTTCATCCTTACAGTGATTCTTAATTGTTGATGCAACTATTTTTAATAGCTTGTCTCCAACCTGATGACCAAAGGCATCATTTGTTAGCTTTAACCCATTAACATCAAGCATTAATAGTGAAAGTGGTAAGCATTCATTAACATCCAATTGCTTTAATTGTTCCTCAAAATAACGTCTATTATGCAAGCCTGTTAACTGGTCATGATAGCTTAAGTATAAAATTTCAGCTTGTTTTTGTTTTTTAAATGTATAATCTCTAAATACTATAACTGCACCATTTATATTTCCTTCACTATCGAAAATTGGAGCAGTACTATCTTCTACAGGTATTTCATTTCCATTTTTGCTAATTAAAATTGTATGTTCATCTAGTCCATTAATATTTCCTGTTTCAAAGGTACTCTTAACTGGATTAACACATTTTTCTCTAGTAAATTCATTAATTATGTTAAACACATTTTCAAATGGTTGCCCATATGCTTCTTCAATAGTCCAACCAGTTAATTTTTCAGCTATTTCATTCATAATGCGAATATTGCCATCTTTGTCAGTTGAAATTACACCATCACCAAGTGAATGAAGTGTTGTCTCAAATAATAATCGCTCTAAGGTTACAGCTTCCTTTGCTTCAAGCAATTCTTGATTTTTCTGCTCTAGCATTGAAATGTTACTATTAATATTATCTAACATCAGGGCAATACCTTTAGATAGAATTCCTATTTCGTCATTTCTTTCTAAATAATTAGCTGGTAAAGAAATTGACTTATTAGAACTATAGTTTTCCATTTCCAAACATATTTTAACAAAAGGTTTAGAAAACATATTTCGTAAAAGTAATAAGGATATGGTGATAGTTATCATTAGAATAAATAATATAGTTAAGTTTATAAATAAAAATCTATTTACCTGTGCTAGAGCTTCTGACTTTAAAATAGTTGTAAAAACAATCATATCAGAGTTATCTACATGGATGTATGCAATATATTTTTCATTATTTTGATATGTATATTGATCTATACCACTTACACCAGAAAGCATTTTATTTACAAGATTCTTATCTAATAAATCTTGAATAAATATATCTGTTGGCTCTATATTATTGCCGTAATCAGAATTGTATAATATTTGTCCAGTTTTATATATTAATCCAATGTCCGTATTAGCCTTTGTTTCATATTCGCTCATTATTAAATTAATATTTTCAATTAATATATCTAAACCAAATGCACCTATTATTCTTTCACCATCTTTTATTGGTGCAGCAATAGTAATTGTGCTTTTCTTTGTTATAATATCTATATATGGAGTTGCAACAATTGTTTTATCCTCATTGATTGTTTTAATATACCATTCTCTTGCAATTAACTTATAATTTTCATCTGCATCATAATCATAATCGTTAGTTATTAAATCACTTGCTTCTTCTAATGCAATATACGCATTTGAAATGTTCTTATCTAAATTATGTATGGATTCAAGCTGATGTGTAACATCTTGATATAAAGGATGCTCTCGTTTATTGTGACGATTTGTTGTATCCTTTGCAATTTTAATAAAGTCTTCATTGTTCTTTGCTTGGTCAACTATAACGATGTATTTTTGTAAAAACATTTCAATTTCTGCACCAAGATGCTGGGACTGACCTATTATTAAATCCTTACTCTGCTGCTCTAGATATTTTTTTATTTGATTATTTAAGAAGTTGTAATACGCTATAAATATTATAAAAACAAGCAGAAAAATAGAGAAACCCATTTTTTTGACAATACTGTTTTTTATCTTTGCCATGTTGCTACACTCCTTTTTAAAATTAGATGCATTTCCCCCTTGTTTTGTGAAATCGTTTCACTTAATTGTATTTTAACACATAGTTGTATAAATAAAAAGTAATTTTGTAGAAAATTGTATAATTTTTTATAGAATTACTTAGTCTGTATGGAAAAATAAAAGGAAAAATCTATGAGAATGTCTAATTATACACGTTTTTTCATACTTGATTAATATTAAAAAAATATAGGGAACAAATAAAAAGAATTATTCGTCTAAGAAGACATAAATTAATATTGGAGGTAATAACATGAAAACAAGAATTTTGGGGCTAATATTAGTATGTGTTATGCTATTAACTATACCTGCTTATGCAATGTATACTACAATGGAAGGAAATGATATTATTAAGATAATTAGTTATAATCCATCACACTGGGCAGAGGAAGCTATAAATAGACTATTAGAAAAGGAAGCCTTCCTTTTAAAGGATGAAAATTATGATACACCTGTTACAAAAAGTGAATTTGCAAAGATGCTTAGTGTTGCTTTAGACATAAAGATGTATTATTTTGTACAGCCTGATATCAAGGATTATTTTGATGACATAGATCCAGAGGCTCCATATGCTTCATATGTGATTGATCTAGTAACAGCAAATGTTTTTGAATCAGGTGGAAGCTTTAATCCAGATGCATATTTAACTAGAGAAGAAATGATTAATTACTTAATGAATGCTTACACATATATTAAGGGAGAAGAATACACAATGATAAAATTCACAGAGCCTAGCTTTGATGATGCAGATAAAATTTCTCCTGAATATATTATAAAGATTTCACAAGCTCAGCACTATAGCTTAATTTTTGGTAGTGGAAACAATTTATTTAATCCACAAAGAAATGCAACTAGAGCAGAAGCAGCAACTGTTATTGTTAGACTTATGGATTTATTAGATACATTAAATCTACAAAACACACAAGTAAAGATTACAACAGAAGCTGTTATGAAGGAAGATAATTCAATAGAAATGAAGATTATCATTAAAAATGAATCAGAAAATGATGCATCTATAGAATTC
Organism: Bacillota bacterium; assembly: GCA_052035585.1. Lineage (GTDB taxonomy): Bacteria > Bacillota > Clostridia > Tissierellales > Sedimentibacteraceae > UBA1535. Next base: position 429 of record JBPOHM010000086.1, on the reverse strand, counting down.
TTCTCAGGTCAAAAGTATGATTTTAAACTTTTAGATGCTGATAAAAATATATTATGGACATGGTCAGCTAACAAGCTATTCCTTCAAGTACTAAGTACTATGGAAATAAAAGCAGGTGAAACTGTTGAGTTTGTTGAAGTTGTTTCAGCTGATGAGTATGCACCAGCAACTAAAGACGAAGTTGTATATGTTCATGCCTTTATAACTGGCAAAGCAGGTTTTATTAATCCAGAAGGATATGAAACAGTACTTGTTAAATAACATCAGAAAAATTTGATTATAATTTTAAGTGCATTCCCCGACAAAATCACTTAAATTTATAAGAAAGGGTTGAATCTATTTAAAATAGATATCAATCCTTTATTTTTATTATGTTAGAAGAAATACGATGTTGATTATTTATTATATGATTGGGTATATATAGTTTAC
>JBPOHM010000329.1:0-6021 GCA_052035585.1 Bacillota bacterium | reverse complement strand
CTTGTGCTTTGAATATCAATATTTGAATTAAAAAAGTCTAACAATCCCTCTGGGCTTATTTTAAGCACCTTTTCATTTTTATATACATAGATTATATATCCTTCTATATCCTCAGACCTTCTAACATAATCAAAGGTATTTTTAAAATAGTCCTTTGCTATAGCTTCTATTTTGCTTTTATCCTTTATATCTAACTCTGACTTTACAAAAACAGGGTTTAGAGCTGTGCTTATATCTGGGATATGAACAGGAATAGTAATATCTTCTATTACCATATTCTCTTTATATAAGAGCTCAGATTTTTTTATATTTTTCAAATTTTCATATATAGGTGTATTATCTATCTTAGAGCTTTTAATTTTAACTGTAGAGTCACCATTAAAGATATATAAGCTGTTTGGTTCATTAAGTCCAAAATAGATTTTTTTAATGTTACGCATCTTATTATTCTTTATGATATCCTTGCTAACTTGAAATTTACCAATAAAAATTTCTGTCGGAATTTTATTATCAAACTCCATCACAATCTATTCATCAGGAAAAAATTCACCAACAATTAAATTTGATTGTATTTGAGAAAGATTTTTTAATGCTGTCTCAAGACTCTTTATGGCACTTTGCCATAATGCTGCTTCATCCTCGACATAAATTTCTTTTAAGCTCATATCATCTTTTACTAAATATCTACTAGGTCTTACAAGCTCCCAAAACATTTTATCTATATCCTGTTGATTATCCACATCCTCTGTAGATTTGTTTTTATTGAACGACAAAAAATCAGGTAGCTCAAGCCAAACCTGAGTGCTCAAATATATAGATAATATAACCATTAGGAATAGTAAAAAACCCTTTATCTTCTTCATAATAGCTCCATTTCTAACCCTTTAATAGCTTAGGAATACTTATTGTAACTGTAGTTCCAACATGAAGCTCACTACTTATTTCTATCTTAGTATCATGTGCCTTAGCAATTTGCTCAGCAATTGAAAGTCCTAAACCAGTACCACCCATTTGTCTTGTACGTGCTTTATCAACCCTATAAAATCTTTCAAATACATGATTTAAGTCTTCTTGAGGAATTCCTATACCTGTATCCTTTATTGATACGACAACTCTGCTTGTCTCTGCTGAAATATCTACACTTACCTCTCCATGCTCTGGAGTATATTTGATAGCATTTCCAATAACATTTAATAAAATCTGCTCAAGTCCATCCTTGTCAAATAGAATGTTTGAGTTTCTATTATCATAATCACAATTTAATTTAATCTTCTTATTCTTATCCTGTATGCTTAGCTTAGAGCATGTATCCTTAACAACCTCATTAATACTAAGCTTTTCCTTGTTCCAAATAGCCTTTTCATGGTCCATTCTTGATAATCTAAGTAAATCACTAACCAAGCGTGACATTCTATCACTTTCACTATTAATAGTTTTAAGAAAATCTATAGCTAATTCCTTTTCATCTAAAGCACCCTCTAATAAAGTTTCAGTATAGCTTTTTATAGTGGTGATAGGTGTCTTTAATTCGTGTGATACATTTGCCACAAATTCTTTTTGTTGTTTGTCAAGTCTGTACTGTTCAGTAATATTTTTAAACACCAAAACAACACCACCGATTTGATTTTGACCATCCCTAAATGGTGCATAATCAACCTTGTAGGTTTCCTTATCTACAGCTAATGTATAAGTACCAGTCCAGTTATTTTCTTCTAATTTATCTAGGTATAAATCATGAGTTTTTCTTGAAATAATCTGATCATAAAGAACATCCTTGCTTCTTACAGATAGTATTCTTCTTGCAATAGGATTTATATGAATTATATTCCCGTTCTTATCTACTGTTAAGACACCATCAGCCATATATGTTAAGGTAGTTTCTATTTTACTTTTCTCTTGAATAAGCTTAGACATATTTGCTTCAAGCTCTTCAGTTAAAAAGTTAAACATCTTACCAAGCTGACCTATCTCATCATCAGATTTAACCTCAACCTTTTGATTATATTCTCCTTGAGACATTTGTCTTGCTTTAACAGTCAAAGTCTTTATAGGACCTGTAATACTCTTAGACATTATAAAGCCTAAAATTATAGTCAACAAAAGAGCTACTGCCGTTGCTTGCATGAACATGTCTTTAGTCTGATCAATGGTAGTATTTATATAGCTAATATCATTTGTCAAATAAATGTATCCCTTTATATCTCCATTATTGTTTTTAAGTGGATAAGATATATGACTTATATGTGTGTTATCAAGCTCATTGATTACAATTGTCTCAGCTGGCTCTCCGTTCATTGATTTTAATAATATTTCACTATTAATTCTCTCACTATTATATGCACTATACTGTCCCAAACCAATAACACTCGATGCAATAAAAGTTCTTTTATCGTCATTTAAAATTACATAAATATTTTCATTATATCCAAGTTGTATGCTACTTGTCACGTTTTGCTCTATACTTTCAATATTTTCTGTCCAGTCATCACTCTGCATCGCATTTGACGAAGCATAAATAGAGCTAACTCTAGCCCTAATATTTTTTGAATTTGCATCTAATTGAATTTTTTCAGATTGAGTAACAATAAAAAACCCAACCACCGTCATGGCAAGTAGTGTTAATAGAAAATATATTAGCACCAATCTCCATCTGATACTTTTAAACATCTCATTTTCTCCTATTGTTGACTTTTGAAGTAATATCCTAATCCTCGTTTAGTAATTATGTATTTATCATCATCTGTTTCTATTTTTTCTCTTAATCTTCTGATTGTAACATCAACTGTTCTTAAATCACCATATTCCCAATCCCAAACAGCCTTTAATAAATGCTCTCTATCAAAGGTCTTATCTGGGTTTTGAATAAAATATTTCAATAAATCAAATTCTCTATTAGTTAAATCTATCACCTTTCCATTTTTAGAAACTTCATAAGTGTTCAGATTGATTTCTAAATTACCAACCTTAGTTATTTTGAATTTCATTTCTTCTTCTACTGTAGAAAGTTTAACTCTTCTTAGATTTGCCTTAACTCTAGCTATTAATTCCTTGTTACTAAACGGCTTAACAATATAATCATCGGCTCCAAGCTCAAGTCCAGTAATTCTGTCATTTTCCTCTTCCTTAGCTGTTAGCATTAGTATTGGCATGACATATTCCATTCTTAGCTCCTTCAAAACCTCAAAACCATTTTTCTTAGGAAGCATAACATCGAGCACAATAAGATCAGGCTTAAATTCATGAACTGCCTTTATAGCTTCTTCTCCATCGTAAACTGTTCTAACATCAAAGCCTTCCTTTTTTAAATTGTATTTTATTATTTCAGCTATCGGTCTTTCATCATCTACTACTAATATTTTCTCATCCATCAATATATTCCTCCATAAACCGTTTATATAGAACTATTATACATTATTTAAGAAGAAATTACACTATTTTTTTGTTATAACTAAATTAAAATAAGCCCTCAATGTCAATTTAGATATTGAGGGCTTGTATATTAATTCTATTTATTTGTAAGCAAATAATATAATAGCTGAGCCATTTGTGCTCTTAGAAGTAATACCAAGCTGTTTTGCTGTTGCAGTAAATAAGAATTGAATATTCTGTCAAAAAAACTCATTTTATACACCAATGTCTGCTATCCTGCATAAATTGATTAGAAGAAGACATTTGAGCGGCAAGGATTATGACTAAGTTTAGGAATTATAGACTAAGAAAGGATAGCACCAAGTCCATTGAATAAATGGTATGCAATTGGTGCAAGGCATATAAAATGAGAAATGTTAATGTATATAAAAAGACCTGCCCTTTTATACAATCAGTTATAAATTCAAATAGAAATGACAGTATTCCTGTTATTATCAGTCTAAAAACAGAGAAGGCATACAATAAGAGCAATGTTGTAGCACTTTCAAGACGTGTTAAATATGAGCTTCCCATAGTCAACGGATACGCTTGTGATATGAATATACAGCAAATTAGGAATTTATATAATAATGAGGATATAGATTTTATTTCTTATGATTCAAAAATACACACTATTATCAACAAGGCTAGAAAGACCATTGGTACGGATATTATAAATTCAACAGGTCTTACAGGAAAGGGAATAACTGTTGCAATGATAGATACAGGCATAGTTATGCACAAGGATTTAACATATCCTATCAATAGAATAGTAGGATTTAAGGATTTTCTTAAGAACAGTCAAAAACCATATGATGATAATGGCCATGGTACACATATATCTGGGCTAGTAGCTTCTAATGGTGTTTCATCAAAGGGAAAATATAAAGGAATAGCACCAGAGGCATATATTCTATCAGTAAAGGCACTTGATAATGAAGGAAATGGTAAGGTTTCAGATATATTATCAGCAATTCAATGGGTTATTCAAACTAAGAACATATATAAAACAAGAGTATTAAATTTATCACTAGGAACAGCAGCTCAGTATTCAGAACGCTTTGATCCACTAGTAAAGGCTGCAAATAAGGCAATAGAAAATGGACTTATTGTAGTAACAGCAGTAGGTAATAATGGTCCTAATCAAAGGAGCATATTATCACCATCTACCTCTAGACATGTTATATCAGTTGGTGCATGTAATGATAGAAGGGACTCTGATATAAGGAAATTGACAGTACCGTCATTTTCTAGTAGAGGTCCAACAAGAGATAGAGTTAAAAAGCCAGACCTATTAGCTCCAGGTGTTGATATAGTATCCTTGTCAAACACTGATCTCACAGGCTATACCTCATTGACAGGAACATCAATGTCTGCTCCGATAGTTTCAGGAGTTGTTGCACTAATGCTACAGAAAAATCCAAACCTTACACACTTTGAGGTTAAAAGACTATTAATAGAAAGCTGTACTAAGATAGGAGTAAATCAATTTGAAGAAGGGGCAGGTGTTCTTAACTTAAATAATCTATTTTCAATGATATAAAAAAGAGAAGCAGGATTTGATAATTCAAAGCCTGCTTCTTTATATTTAATCTTATAATGTATTTTTATAAACTACTCCATCAATCATAGTAAATCTACATAATGTCATTGTGCTAAATGGATTTCCATCAAATATGGCTATATCAGCATCCTTACCTACTTCTATAGAGCCTACTCTGTTTTCTACTCCTAAAAGCTTAGCCGGATTGATTGTAACTGATCTAAATGCATCCTCTTCGCTTAATCCATTTCTAATTATTATACCTATTTGTCCTGGAAGCCATGCTGTTCCTGAGCTTGTATCTGCTGTTAAGCATACATTAACTCCAGCCATACAAAGTATTCCTGCAGTCTCTTCACTCACCTCATGCAATTCTTGCTTCATAGGATCCATAAGAAGTGGTCCTACAACGCAGGTAGCCTTCTTAGAACCAAGAACATCAGCTATTTTATAGCCTTCAGTAGCATGCTCTAATGAATAATCAAGGTTAAACTCTTCTGCAACTCTTATAGCTGTCATTATATCATCTGAACGGTGACAATGAATACGACACTTCATTTCTCCTCTGATTACCTTAACAAGTGATTGTAATTTAAAATCGAGCTTAGGAGCCTTGCTTGGATCTGTTTCTGCTTCTTTTAATTTATCAGAATATTCCTTTGCTTCAGCAAGAGTCTGTCTCCAAAGTCCAGCAACTCCCATTCTTGTCATAGGAAGCTTCTTCTCATGGCCATAAACTCCTCTAGGATTTTCACCAAGAGCCATTTTCATTTGCTCAGTTCCTGGTATAATCATTTCTTCAGCTGTGTTTCCTCTTAGCTTGAATACTATTCCTGTTCCTCCAATGATATTTGCTGAGCCTGGAAGCGTGCAAACTGTTGTAAATCCTGCATTTCTTACCTTTTTTATAGCATAATCATAAGGGTTTAATGCATCCATTGCTCTTATAAATGGAGTTATAGGATTTGACATCTCATTTCCATCTATCATACCAAATCTTGTTGTTGGTTCACTGAACGTTGATATGTGAGTATGTGCATCGATTAAACCTGGCATTACATAATGCTCTG
>JBPOHM010000191.1:0-6061 GCA_052035585.1 Bacillota bacterium | reverse complement strand
GAAAAAAATAGCTAAATTAATAGCTTAAATGGTAGAAATATCATTACAGTTTAATAAATTATATAAAATTTATGAGTTTTCTAGACTCTTTTTTTATTTATAAGAAATTCATACCTTTATTCAAATAAAATGACAAACCTACCTTAAAAAAAGAAAGGTTTGTCATTAATCTGAGGCAAGAGAATTATCTCTTGCCTTTTTTATTCATTTAATTATATGTAATGTAAACATTATTTTTTCAATGTAAGATATCGCATTAGTATTATAGCTACCTCTGCTCTTGTTATTTCCTTTGTAGAATTTAGATTTCCTAGATCATCACCCTGCAATATTCCCATTTCAACAGCCCAAGCTAATGAATCCTTAGCCCAAGAAGAAGCCTTATCAGCATCATTAAATGATGAAAGCAGTTCATGATTTGATGTAGTATTAGAAGCATCAAATCTAAATAATATAGTTATTAATTGCTCACGTATTATAGGTGCTTCTGGAGCAAATAAATTATCACTTAATCCATTTACTATACCATTACTTGTAGCCCATATAACTGCTTCTGCATACCAGCTATCTGAATCAACATCTTCAAACTTCACTTCCATAGCATCTGCCAATGAAGCCTTTGACATATTATACATAATTTTTATAAATTCAGCTCGGCTTGTTATCTTTTTAGGTGCCCATTTATCATCTGCTATTCCAAGCATTAACTCATTAGTTATTGCAAAATATGCAGCATCACTATACCAAGCATCTTGTTCAATATCTTCATAATTTCCCAACACCTCAGCTTTATCAGGTAATACATTCTCTTCAGAGCTATTAGATTCATCAGGAACACTAGGGGTTTCAGGAGTAGCTGGTATACTTGGTGTATCATCTATATCATCATCTTCATCATCTTCAATTACTGGTGGAATATATTCACTGACAAAAATAGCTCTAATTTTAATATCTTCATTAACATTAAAAGTATAAGTATTTGATGTTGCACCAAGTATATCTACCCATGTAGATCCATTATACTTTTGCCATTTACTAAATACATAAGAGCTATTAGGAACTGCTGTCAATGTTACAGCATCTCCTTCTTCATAAACAGTGCCAAGTTCATTGCCATTATATACAATCCCATAAGAACTAGGTTCTACATAAACTGTGTAATTATTTATAAGAGCACCAAAAGCTCCTATAACACCTTCTCTACGAGTACTACCATCTTGGTATACTGTAACTAAATTATCAGGACTTGCTACACCAGTACCCTTTAATATAATAGGACTATCTCCATTACATAAAGCTTAGCTAAGTTATAATTTTGAATTCCACCACCAATTTCATTACTATAATTGTTTGCAATTGTAGAATTATTTATATATAGATTGCCTTTATTAAAAATACCACCACCACCGTATTCTGTAGTTCTATTTTCTATAACAGTACAGGCATCCATAATTAAAGTTCCTGGTCTATTTCCATCACCATTATTATTAATAAATATGGCTCCACCAGCATTAGCTTCATTATCTTTTAATATACAATTATATACCTCTGCCTCGCCTCCAAAATTAACATATATAGCTCCTCCATTTTGCTCAGCTTTATTTCCTATAGCAGTGCAAGAATCTATGATTATAGTTCCACCTTTATTACCATTGTAAATATCATAGCTTTCAATAAATATGGCTCCACCATTATATGCTGTATTATTATCAAATGTACAATAATTTAATACTGCTTTTCCACCCTTATCAATATATATAGCTCCACCACTACCTGCTTTATTTTCTATGAATTTACAATTATTTAAAAATGCTTCACCATTTTCTCCGATTAATATAGCACCACCTACTGTTGATACATTACCTATAAATGTGCAATCATTTAATACTGCTTTACTACCACTATATATATATATTCCACTATTTTGTATACCTTCATAAATAGTCACATTCTTCAAATTTAAACACGAATTTTTTAATTCAATTGCACTACTACATTTTATATAAAATTCATTTCCATCTATTGTTCCATTTTCATCAATTATAAGTGTTCCAGAATCATCATTAGATTCAAGTTCAATATTAGCACCTAATTTTATATTAAAATTAGGTGTTTTAATAGCATTATGTAGCTCATCTTCATTATATACTATAACTTCTGTTCCTTCATCAGTACTCGCACTCACCTGTATTACATTACTTGGTAATAGGCTCATAAACATAAATAATATTAAAATAAAACTTAAAAGTTTTCTTCTCATATAAAATTTCCTCCAAATTGTATAATGTTAATAACATTATATCAACTTGGAGGAAAAAAAGTTTAATACCGCACGAAAGGTGTCAAAAAATGACACCAATCGTAAAGTATTAGAATGTTTTAATTTTTATAGAAAGCTCCGTCTATATTTATATATAAATTAAATGTATCATCATATTGAATATATCTTACACCATTGATAACAACAGTTTGCTCTTCTATATCCTTATTTACAACAAAAACCTTATTTTTTAAGGCTGTCTGCTCTAATATTATTTTTATTACTTCCATTTCTCTATCATCAGTAATATTACTTATATCTCTATTTAAGGAAATTACAATGTTCTTGTTTTCATAAGTAGTAAGAGCTTTTATCTTTTCCCAAAGTGCTACATTTTCATAACCAATGCTTCCATTTTTAATATCAATTTTTAGAGCAATTGGTTCATCTAATTTAATTTTATCTTTTGTTTCTACATTAATTTCACCATTAACTATACTTAATTTAAAGGCATAGCTATCAATATCCTTAGCAAGCTTTAGTTCATCATTAAAGATAGATTCTTCACGTAATTTTAAATCCTTATCTGAAGGCTCATATAATGCTCTTAAGCTATCAATATATATTGTGCCAGAATCCTTTTTAATCTCATTCATTTCACCAAGATAAATATTCTTAACTGTAACAGGGTATGAAATATCTGCTGGTAATTTAGCTGATACCCATTGCCAGCCTTTCCAATTTATTTCTTTAGCAAGTTCAATTTCATGTACTTTGCCTGTAGAATCTAAAACCTCTGCACTTAACCAATGAGTACTATTATCACCATAAACCCACATTCCTATAGCCTTTGGTTTATCCTTTATAACAAGCCCCTTTGAATCCTTATCAAAGCTTATTATTGCTTTACTATTATCTGTCATATTAGTAAAGTCGTAGGATAATTTAAGTGAAGCATTTTTCTCCTTATAAGTATCCTCTGTTATTTCCATACTACCTTTAGAATTCTCAGGATATGTTGAAGATTTAATTTTATCCATATCTTCCTTTTCAAAGCTAAATATAGTTTGAGGTTTAAAGCCTACCTTAACATTTATATGCTTAACAGCAGCTCCAATCGTTGCTGTTATTGCTCCCGTATTTGTCACATCATTAGCAGTAAATATTCCGTTCTCAACTCTACCTACAGAATTTCTATAAGTCCAATTTATATTATCAGGAGAAATATATGCTGAATTGCCGTTTTTATCAACACCAATAATATTTTTTATCTCATATTTTTCTCCAGCTTCTAGCATTAGGTTATCATTCTCAAAGCTTATTGAAACAGGTTCATCAAGAACTGTAATTTTTACTGTTGAACTTATATCTCCAATTTTAGCTGTTATCTCAGCTTCACCTGGAACAGTAGCTGTATATTTATTATTTTCTATCTTTCCTTTAGATTTATCATATACATATTCAATTGTTTTATTTGAAACATCAATACCAGCATAATATTTGTTAAAGCCCTTTACCTCTAATTCAATACTAGTATTTTTAAATATTTTATTATGCTCAGGCTTTAATTCTATAGTATCTAGTACATCACTTTCTGGTGCTGTATCAAATATACCCAAGCCTGCAGCTATACCTCTTTCTCGTCCATCAGATGGGAAATTAACAACCTCTATATTCCCATTTTTAAGGAAGTCCATACCCATAGTAGTAGAGCCACCACCATCAAGGTTAATTACATTATAGGCACCTAAGTCCATCATTATTTTTGCTAGTTCTAGCTGTGTAACTCCAAGATAATTCTTACTTCTGCCATCTATAGTTACGAATATTATTTCTTCATTGTCCTTAGTAAATCCAACTGCTGTTCTTGGATGTCTTCCTAAAACTGTATCATTAGTTTTATAAATCTCTCCATCCTTTACAAGATGATTAACTCCTCCAACAGCCCATTGAAGATTATTGATATCAAAGTCAAACTTAAAATTCAATTCAACATTTTCACCAATTCTAAAAGCATTTTTAACTTCTTCTTTGTTCGGAGCTGCACATGAAATTATATATCCATCCTTAGGAATAGTTGTTGCTTCTTTATTGTCTCTTATTTCAGTCACTATGTTATTTTTAACTACTATTTCAACAATATTTTGACCATTAGTTTTTCCAACAGATTTTTCACCGTAATATTTATTTAATATAACGGCTCCATATTTTACAGAAAGACCTTTATTTACATATATAATATTTACAATCTTTCCTGAAGAGCTTTTTACAGTTATTTCTGGATTCCAAACAGAAATATCTACTCCTCCATCTTTATCAAGAGATATCGTAGGATAATTATCATAAGCAAATAGTGGGGAAGATATTACCTCACCATCTGATATTATAGGTCCATATGATTGAGTAGGACTTTGCATAATGAAAAAATCTCCATTAATACCTGCAACAGCCCCTAAGTTCTTCATCATAGATGATAATGTTGTTCCCTTAGACGTTCCATTTATATTGTATAAAGGCTTAGTTTTAGTATATCCATCCTTTAAATTAGCCCTTACAACATTTATATTCAACCAACCGAGGGTACTTAGTCTTTTAATCCCCTCATATGTAATACCACTTGATACCTTAACTCTATTTGATAAATCATAGATAGGACTATAATCTATAGCATAAGCTGTAGAGCTAAATATCATTGAAGATATAAGTGCAGTTGCTAGTACTTGTTTTATTTTCATTTCTACTACCATTCCTTTCTTTATTGTCAATTACCACTACAAGAAATACACAAGTTTCTTACCACCATAATTCAAAGTTATCTTTGTTGTTAATAGCCTTTAATATCCTTTCTCTAGCCTCTGGAATAGTTTTGCAAATATCGTTTATTATTTGCTTAACCTCTTCACGCTTTGTATTTTTGTCCATTGGACAAGGGCTTTTGAGAACAGGTATATCATGCTTTTTAACAGCAGCAATTACCTGCTTTTCCTTAGTATAGATTAAAGGACGTATATTATGTATTTTTTTACGATCCAAATATGTAACAGGTTTAAATGTTTTTATTCTAGCCTCATATAGCATACTTAAAAACATAGTTTCTATGGCATCATCTGCATGATGTCCAAGTGCTATTTTGTTAAATCCGATTTCATTAACAAAGTTATGTAAAGCTCCTCTACGCATATTAGCACATAAAGCACAGGGATTAGGTTCCTTTCTTATGTCAAATACAATTTTTGCTATATCAGTTTTTATAACCTTATAAGGTACATCTATCTTTTCACAAAACTCATATATTGGACTTAAATCAAAGTTTTCAAATCCCATATCAACGCTTACACCACATAAATCAAATTTTGTAGGACTAAATCTTTGATAAAGCTTCAAAGCATATAATAAAGTCATGCTGTCCTTTCCGCCTGAAATACCTACAACGATTTTATCACCATCTTGTATCATATCAAAATCAGTCACTGCTTTACGCATAGCTCCTAATATCTGTTTCATTAGTTTATTAACCTTCCTTATGTATAAATTCTTATATTACACATCTATTATACTTTATTTTTGCACGATATAATATGACAATATAATAACATTTATACCTTTAAATTCCTAATGATATTCTTTAATCTATACTTTATAATAGACGAAAAAAATCAATAAATGTTTCAATTTGTAGGTTTGTCAAACATATGTTACACTCTAGCACTAAAAAAATCATCTAATACTTTTTTAGGTGAACGCCATTTTAATGGTCTCATAGGAAAATTGTTATAATCTCTTTTATTGTATATACTTAAT
>JBPOHM010000368.1:0-8460 GCA_052035585.1 Bacillota bacterium | reverse complement strand
ATGTAATATTCAAATATAGCATATAAGGACATAACAATTTCTCCCAATTTTTTTATTAACTACTAAAATTATAGCATTGTTAAAATATAATTTCATTAGAATAGCATTAAAATTTGTTTAAGATATACTATAATATAGATAATTAGCATAGAAATTCTATTATCCTTGACAAAATATAATTATTGAGATATATTTAATGCTGTATTTTATTTGATTGAATGGAGATTAATATGAAATTTAAAGAAGTTATTATAGAAACTACTACAGAAGGTATTGAGCTTTTAAATGCAGTACTTATTAAGCTTGATATTGCAGAGGTTGTTATAGAGGATGCTAGTGTCTTTGATGAATTTTTAAATGCAGATACTATGAGCTGGGACTACTATGATGAAAGTCTTAATAGTATGAAGGACTGTCCTACAAGAATGAAAATATACCTTGGAGATAATGAACAAGGTGATCAAGAGCTAAAGGCACTTAAGGAAGAGATAAATACTTTAAAAAATGAAAATGCTGGTGTTGATTTAGGAAGTCTTGATATAACAGTAAATATAGTTGATGATGAGGATTGGGCAAATAACTGGAAGCAGTACTTTAAGCCTTTTGAGGTTGGTGAAAAAATTCTTGTTAAGCCAACTTGGGAAAGCATTGAGGATAAAGGTGATAGAATAGTATTAGAAATAGATCCTGGTGCAAGCTTTGGAACTGGTCAACATTTTACAACTCAGCTTTGTATAGAGCAAATAGAAAAGTATATCAAAAGCGGTATGGAAGTTTTAGATATGGGCTGTGGTAGTGGTATACTATCAATTGCTTCAATTCTTCTTGGTGCAAAGCATGTAGTTGGTGTTGATATAGATGAAAATGCTGTTAGAATTGCTAGGGAAAATGCTCAGGTTAACAATATTCGTGAGGATAAATTCTTGACATTTTGTGGTAATGTTATTGAAGATGAGAGACTTCAGGATGCTATTGGCTTTAATAAATATGATATGATAGTTGTTAACATAATTGCTGATGTTATTATTGAAATGAGTGATTGCTTCCCTAAGTTCTTAAAGCAGGGTGGTATATTAATAACATCAGGAATTATAGAAAAGTATGTAGATAAGGTAAAGGATACTCTTGTAATCTTAGGCTTTGAAATAAAGGAAACTATTCAAAAAGAAGACTGGGTATCAATAACAGCAGTTTTAAAGTAGAGAATAATATAGCTACGATGAAAGGAAATTAAAATGTTTAGATATTTTAGCTCCGAGGAAAAAATAATTGATAATATAGTTAAAATAGAAGGTACAGATGTCAATCACCTTAAAAACACTTTAAGAGCAAGAATAGGTGATGAGGTAGCAATAGTAACAGATAAATGTGAGTATATTGCAAGTTTAATTAATATAGAAAGTGATAATATAGCTTGTAAAATAATATCTAAGACAGATAAAAACAATGAAGCCAATATCCATATAACCTTATGTCAAGGCTTGCCTAAACAAGCTAAGATGGAAGATATTATACAGCAAAATGTAGAGCTCGGAGTTAAGAGCTTTATTCCAATAATTACAGAGCGAACAGTGGTTAAGCTAAATGATAAAGCAAGAGAGTTAAAAAAGCTTGATAGATGGAGAAAGATTGCACATGAATCTTCAAAGCAAAGTAAGAGAAATATTGTTCCAGAGGTTGAAGATATATTAAGCTTAAATGAGCTTGTTACTAGATTGAAAAATGAAAATGCTAAAGTTATTGTTCCTTATGAATTAGAGGGAAGTAAAACAATGAGAGAAGTACTAAGTAGCATGACCTTAAATAAAGATGATAAGTACTATGTAATTATTGGACCAGAGGGTGGCTTCGATATAAAGGAAATCAAAAAGCTTCAAGAAATAGGGGCACAAGTAGTAACTCTTGGAAAAAGAATATTAAGAACTGAAACAGCAGGTCTTGTAGCTTCAACAATTATATTGTATGAAAATAACGAAATGAATGCTTAATTAATATGATTAAGCATTTTTTTTGTGTGTTTGAATATTATATAATAACAATTGTAGAAAGGGTGCTGCTATGGGATTTTTCGGTGGTAATAAACGCTGTGGAGGCGGTTTTCAAAGGATTAAATTTACAGAGATAGTAGGATTGCTTATAGCTATTATTGGTGCAATTATTATAGTTCAAATTTTACCTATTAGAATTTGGCTTTTTATTCTTGGCCTATTACTTGTTATTTTAGGCTGCACATTATTTAAATTGTTTTAAATAATAGATAAATGATTTTTTGCAGTCTTTTATATAAGTTGAAAATAAAAAAGACAAGGTTAATTTCCTTGTCTTAGTTGTATTTTAACCATAATGCAGGGCGAACACCACCGGTACACCATCCATCGCTAATATTTCCTTTATGTATGTTGTTGCCATGAACTCCAATACTACCATCAGTACCAAAGATATATACAGCTTTTCTATTATCACGACCAGGTGTTCTAAGCCACCACCACCAGCAATAGTTTTTATCATGGAGCTTAGCTAGACGTTTACTGTTATTTTCATCCTTTCTTTCATACCAATATCTTTGTTTTTCTCCTTTGTTGTAGAGTTTTGAAAGACTATCACCAAAATATGTACATACTTCTTCGAGACTTAATAAAAATATATAATCCTTTGTATCTTCACCAGCACTTGTGCCATACCAATGATTATCAAGATTTTTATTAGTTACTAATAAAATTCTTGATTTTTCATCTTCATTAAAGCTATCATAAAACTCACCGTTAAGATATTGTCTTAGTGAACAGTCAGCCCATGTTATACTCTTATAAGCATTATGGTAAGAACGTTGATCTATTATCTCTTCAGTTATAATCAAGGCTGTGTTATCTTGTATATCAAGAACACGCCATTCGTATTCACCAAATACTATTTTATCTCCAACTTGCATATTTACCTCACTAATTAAAGTATTTTTCCTTCACCTGTTTCTATTTTATTAACAAAGTCCATGTTGTATTTTATAGCACCATGGTTTTTTATAACTGTTGCTTTTGTGATGCGTATTGCTAAAATGCAGCAATTTTTATCATTCTCATCATTAGCGTCATCATACCATGCAGCAAAAGCAGTTCGAAGCTTAGCTCTTATTTCAGTATTTTTTGGATCTAATACCCAACCTAGATTTTCTCCTATTCCATTGCCTGAAAACCATTCGAAGTTAACTGAAAACGCAACTTCTTTGTTTTGTGATATTTCTCGCATCTTCTTAGATTTAGCATATGTAACAACATAAAAAACACCATCTTCATAAAATGCATCTACATCACGTACAACTGGTACGGGTCTTCCGTCATCACTTGATTCTGTAGAAATTGTTGCAAGTGAAATACCATTATCCTTGTTATTACCGCATCTTTCTTCAATTATTTTTAATCCTTCTTCATACTTTGTCATTATCCAATTCTCCTATTATTTTATTTTTCATCTATTCTATCTCTTTGTTTAAAAGGAATCCACATCTCCATATATGCTGTTTTAGAGAAATCACTATAGTATATCTCTGGGAAAAAACCATCTGCAATCAATCCGTGTTCTTTGAGCCAAAAGCGCATGTGTTTCATTGCTTTTCCTGAGGAAGAAGTAGTGAGTTGTTTAAAGTTTTCTGACTCGAATCCACAAACGATATATTCTCTAGCAGGTAACTCCCAATTATCTAAACCTGGATGTACTTTACCTTGTTCAGCTTCTGCTCCAACAAAATATGACGAATAACCTTCTAGAGCATCTCCAGGATAAGAAACACCAATTAAACGACCACTTGGGATACATGGAATATCTTTACGGATATCAAAAAATCTTTGCCAAATAAAAGAAGGTTCTGAGACGCCTGGTCTTTCACCAAGCATTTTACCTTTTTTAAAATGATAATAACCTTTTACTCCAATAAAATTTAGCGCTTCATTAAGAGTTTTACGATTATATTCCAACACAAGACCTTCACTAATTAGTGGGACTCCTTCGTCAACCATTATGTAGTTTAGTAACAAATCAGGCTTGTCAAAATTATCTAGAGCAACTGGATTGTTGCGATACTGTGCTGGGGTTATTCTATAGGTTTCCTTGAAAGCTCTAGTAAAAGTTTCGTGGCCACTAAAACCAAATTCTATTGCAACATCAATTATACGATTT
Source organism: Bacillota bacterium (assembly GCA_052035585.1). Classification (GTDB taxonomy): domain Bacteria; phylum Bacillota; class Clostridia; order Tissierellales; family Sedimentibacteraceae; genus UBA1535. The sequence goes on along the minus strand of JBPOHM010000368.1, from coordinate 4,290 downwards.
TGCTTATTAAGAAGTTCACTACAGGCTCTGGCTAAACGGCGCAGCTTGATATATTCACGCGCTGGCTTTTTAACTAAGCGTGCAAACAACCGCTGATAGTAGAATAGAGAAAGAGCAGCGATTTCTGCCAATTCTTCTATTTTAATTTCTTCACATATGTGTTCTTCAATATAATTTAATGTTTTTTGTATAGCTTCCCATGCATACAATAAGGTCTCCTTTACATACAAGTATATCATAAAAAAATAGGCAGACGTTTGACTGTGTATGCCTTTTTTATAAATTTTTAATATATAATATTATTTACTTTTTTTATAGGCTTGTCGTATAATAGTATAACAATATTAGGTAATTTTGTCAAAATTAATAATTGATAAGAAGAATAGTTTTAATAATGGTATAATATTGCATAAGGAAGAATATAGATTTGAATTATGTGGGTGAAACACAATAAATTAGCTAGAAAAAATTTTAATATCAATATCAAAAATAAAAATAATTTAAAAATTTTTTAAAATCTTGTAGGGAAAATCTCATTTCAATCGTAATATATATATATAAGAGCCAAAAAGCTCAAATAAATTCGAAAGGAGGTGGATAAAAATGAAAGTTAAAATTTGTAATTCTACTTGTAGTATTGATGATGATTTTTAGTCAAAGCATCTTTGATTTTTCAAAAATTTCACCAATTACTAATCAATCAAAAAAGATAAATGATATCGAACAATGTGAGATAATACAAATATATCATTAGATTTGTATTTCACAGATAACAATGCAGAATGTGTAGGTACAATAAGAGGAATTACTAGCACAACAAAAATATATGCTATATTTGGGTTAGAGAAAAAAGATTTATTAGGATAGTAGTTCATGGATTTGTTAAAAGAAAATGTAAACGGAGGAACTCTTTCATTTTATGGGACTACTCATGTTGTAAAAGGTACATATAGACTTAGTGTTACAGCAAAAGTAACAACAAATGGAACTGCGGAGACAGCAACAACTTCTGTTCAAGGGGTAAATTAATAAAAAATTAGTGTTGTTATAACACAAATAAGGTAGTGTAAGGTAAAAATTAAAAAAAGATATATAATTAATGCGAAGTAGCATCTCCGCTTTTTAAAAGTATAAATGCTCTATTGACAATTACCAAGGTTAAAAAAAATGTGCTAAATATATCATCTTCAAAACTTTGTACTTCTTATATGTTTGACATTTAAAACAAATTTTGAAAGCACTTTGTAAGCAGTATAACGATTCGTAACAAGCGACTTAGGATTACCTAGTTTTTTTACACTATAAAACAAAGTTAAAGCTTGAGGAGAGTTTCTGTAAGGTGATTGATGAAAACCAAGAATAAAGCAAGTTTTGAATTTTTACAACAGTTTTATCTGCATGCCAATCATCAGAATTAAAGTTTAGCAAGGGCACAAGTTGTAAACTAATATTGTTGTAATGGAGTAAACTGCTTACACCAATTATTAATTTTAGTTGATATACTTTGATATTATTGGCAACTCTGAGTATTAAGACGATATTTTTATAAGATCTTTACCAAAATAGAACATTGTTAGAGCCAATAACATGCATAGGTAAAGCATATGGTATTAGGTATTGTTGTAAAAGTATTATACCACATAGAGCTAGAGGTTCTCAATTTTCATTTAACTTTACAATCTGTCAAATAAAATTAGGGGGTAATAATATATGAAAAAAACATTAAAAAAAATAATTTCTATTGCAATTTTAATTGCTATAATATTTTCAATTCCTGTGCTGGGAAATGATACAAGGAAAGAAGATATATTTGATAAAAATGTATTTAACAATTTAGAAATAAATGCCGGTCTTGCAGAGACTATAAAAAGTGAGTTTAATAATAACGATAAATTAAAAAACATTAGTATTTATGATATTGAAAATGATTTATACAAATTATCTACTTATAAAAATCATATGGGTATATTGTTAAATTCTGCATTTAAAAATGAATTTCTAAAGTCTAATATTTATTCAGAAAATTTTGCAGGTTCATTTTTGGATAAAGAGTTAAACTTAAATATTTGCTTGACAAACGATAAATTTAAAGAAAAATATTTAGAGTTCTTTAATGATAAACTCATTGCTCAATTTTCTGAATTAGCTTCTAAAGCTGTAGAATTGCCAAGATCTTATAGTAATATTAGCGATATTATTAAAATTAACTTTGTTTATCACGAAAAATCTTATGATGAATTACTAGAAGTATGTGATTATTTGAAATATAAAATGGTTGAGTTGGATATATTACAATTATATATAGATGAATCAAAAAATAAAATTTATGCACATATTAAAGATGATGAAGCAATTAAAGAAATAGAAGAATATTTAAAAAATAATAACTTTGACATATCAATTATGGAATATATAATTGATGAAACAAAGAGTACATATAATGCTACGTATACTGCTTATGGTGGGAGGACAATTGCTATATCAAGCGAGGGTTATGTTCCAACTGGTACTATTATGTGTAACGCTTTTGATAGTAACGGGAAGTATGGAGTTGTAACAAGTTCGCATGTTGCTCCTGCAAATGTAATAATGCGCTATGAAAATGGTGTTGACATTGGAAAAACATCAATAAGTATAAAGGATGGGTATATGGATGCGGCATTTGTACCATTTGATAATACGTTTTTTACTAAGTGGGAGAAAACAGCATATGTGTCTGCAATAGGAAGTAACATATATACAGCAATAGCACGTATTGCGACAAATGCTGAATATTTGCAAGGTGCAAGGGTTGTCAAATATGGTACAACAACTGGTTATACTGTTGGAATAATAGAATTCGTGAATTTCAATACTAAAGTAGGTTCAAGGCCAGTATACGATCTTTTTAAATATTCTAATAATTCTATAGAAGGAGATAGTGGTGGACCAGTTGTTCTAAATACAGGGCTTCCTAATGCTGGGAATTATTTAGCTGGTATACATACAATTGGATCAAGTGAAAATAACTGGGGTGCTGGATACAGAGCGTTTCGTGTAGAGGAAAGATTAGGTGTAACTTTATTAACAAATACTACAATGCCTTAAATTTAAACTTTGTTAAAAATAATTAATTATGACAATGAATAAAAAAAGGTTTTTATTCATTGTCATTTCACTATCTATTAACTAAGAAAGAGAGTGTATTAAATTGAAAAAAGTATATATTATTTTATTAGTGTCGTTTGTTTTAATTATATCTTTATTAATCGTATATATTTTTAATATTGCAAGAACTCCACTTATAACAAGAATAGTCAAGCATGATAAAAATGTTTTAATTTATAGTGTAAGAAATATCTCTCCAGTTCAATATTGTAGTGGTATATCTAGCGGTTATTTACAATATAAAGAAAATAATCAATGGGTATATGTTAGACCGAAAGAAGAAGAAATTTCTTACTCTGTTCTGCTATGTTTGCGTGGATTTGGCAGAGGAAAATATGAATTTAAAGTTATTGTAGGCCCATTAAAAAAAGGTGAGTATCGAATTGAAAAGGTATTTTACAGGGAAGAAAAAGGCGAAAATAAAGCAACATATAACTTATATGTTTATTTTGATGTATAAAAATATATATTGGTAATAATTAAGAAAATATGGAGAATTAAAAAGTGGAGAGAATACTATTTAAAAAGTATTTGAAGAATTGATTAAACTTTTTATCATATAGGAAAGAAAAACTTCCTATATAATAAAAAAAATAATGGCATAAGCCATTATTGAAAAATTAATTATATAGCACGGATAACATTTCCTGATCTCATACATCTTGTGCAAACAAATTTTTTCTTAGATACTCCATTTACAATTACAGACAACTTTCTAACGTTAGGTTTCCAAGTTCTGTTAATTTTTCTATCTGAGTGAGTTATAATATGACCTGACATCTTACCTTTTCCGCAGATTTCGCAAAATTTTGCCATAACATCACACCTCCTATCGTGAATTACAAATATTTAAAATATAATAATTAGTATTATACCTATCTCATTTTTTTACGAGACATTATCGAACTTTTTTATTTTATCATTAAAATAAAATTATTGCAATAATTAATTTTTATTTGTATAATATTTTTATAATAAATTTTTTATATTTGTAAAAAGTATATTTTGTGGTATAATTTATATTATGTTTATCTATGATTAGATAAGGTATAAAATCTGAACCAATTTTGAAAGTCATAAGTTAAAGTTCTACATAAAACAGTTTAATCAGGTTGGGATATGATAAATAATCAATAACATATA
>JBPOHM010000060.1:0-5600 GCA_052035585.1 Bacillota bacterium | reverse complement strand
TTTAAGCTTGTTTCTATTATAGATTCTGGAAATTTATCGTTTATTAATACACATTTACCGTTATTAAAATGAATATAGAAGTTTACTTTTTTATTACTTATTATTACTTTTGTATCTTCATTTTTTTTCAATATTTTTAAATTATACTTTATTTCTCTTTCACTATGATATGTACTTGCTGAAAGCTCAGCATAGTAATTTTCAGGTGTTATATATTCCTTATTACTGTTGCTACATCCAGTCAAAAATAATAAAACTATAAATATAATTAGTAGTATTTTCCTCATGCTGCCCTCCCTCGATATGCTTTTACAAAATTATATTATTTTTTAATTTAATTTATGCTAGATACAAAGATATAAATTACATTATAATAGCAATATTTTTAATAAAAGCCTTAGATAATTTTACATTTTTTAATAGAATTTATTTACATGCAAATAAAAATGTTGTATTATAGTTTGAGAACGTTTTTTTATAGGAGAATGATTTATGAGACAAAAATTTATTACATTCATTTTATTATTAATTCTTACTTTTTCTTTTGTTGCATGTAATAACACTTCAAAATATGATGTTTTTAATGATAATAAGAAGATAGCGAGTCATGACAATAACTTTTTTATATCTAATTATTATCAAAGGATTGAAGGAAAAAGCTTTGATTGTTTAGTTGAAAACATGAGTGGAATGGATACTATTTGGTCTTTTAATTCAACACAAGACAAAGAGCTTGAAATAAGTTACTTAATAAATGTCAACAAAGGTAAAGTAAAATTAGTATTGATATCACCAGACAATTCAATTTCAAATATAGTTGAAATTTCAGATATGTCAGATTTAAAGGATTTTGCAATTAGTAAAATGAACATAAAGAAAGGTCTAAATAGAATAAAAATCGTTGTAACAGAAGATTCTAAATTTATTTTTAGAATTAAAATATCTGAAGGGCAATTTAGCAAATTAGGTAGAGCTTATAATTAAATAAAAATATATGCTTATAATATAGGAGGAAAAATGTCAAACGAAGCAGCTTTAAAAATATTGGAAAATTTGAATAAAGTTATAATTGGAAAAGAAAAAGCTTTAGAATTAGTACTAATTACTCTATTAGCAAAAGGACATCTACTAATAGAAGACATACCAGGCGTAGGTAAAACTACATTAATAAAAGCTCTCGCAAAAAGTATTGACCTTTCGTATAAAAGAGTACAATTTACGCCAGATTTAATGCCATCTGACATAATAGGAATAAATGTATATAATAAAGAAAATGGAAGCTTCCATTTTAAAAAAGGACCTATATTTAATCAGATATTTTTGGCAGATGAAATAAATAGAACATCTCCAAAAACACAATCAAGTCTTCTTCAAGCTATGGAGGAAGGTGAAGTTTCAACAGAAGATAATCATTATATTTTAGAAAAGCCATTTATGGTACTAGCAACTCAAAATCCATTAGAATATCAAGGAACCTTCCCTTTACCAGAAGCACAGCTTGATCGTTTCTTAATGAAAATTTCTTTAGGCTATCCAGATAAAAGCCATGAAGTAACTATATTAAAAAATAATGAAATTATTAAAAATGCAAATAGTATTCTTCCAGTAGCAACAGAGGCAGATATACATAACATGCAAGCAGAATCAGAAAATCTTACAGTACATGATGATATTCTAAATTATATAGTTGATATATCCGATGAAACAAGAAGATGTAAGGATTTAAAATTAGGTGCGAGCCCAAGAGCTTCAATAGACTTATTAAAGGCTTCTAAAGCTAGAGCCTACCTATATGGAAGAGATTATGTAATTCCTGATGATGTTAAAGAAATGATTATACCAGTATTTAATCATAGAATGAAATTATCTTCAGAAGCAAGAATAGAAAAGAAAACTGTAACAGGAATACTACAAGAAGTTCTTAATCGTGTAAAGGTTCCGGTGAAATAAATGAGTACAAGAGTAATCCTAATATTACTTTCCTTGCTTTTAGTATTCGTAATATTTATAGGTGGATCGCTTTTTTATTTAATGTTTTATATCTTTTTACTATCTTTAATAATTCCATTTATTCATACAACAATAACAGTGTTGGGTTTAAATGTTGAAATATCAACTCCAGATAAAACATTTTATAAAGATAGTGAAATAACTGTAAATTATAAGGTTCAAAACAGAACACCTTTTTTAATACCTTACTTAATTATAGAAAATAAATTAAAACATAATATAAACACTAAAAAATCAAAAATTGTACGTTCTCTTGCAGAAAGAGAAACTTATAATTATTATACAACTATTACATTGCCAAAAAGAGGCTATTATAGCATTGGTGAATTTGAAGTTACAGTTCATGATATTTTTAAATTTTTTAAGTTTAAGAAAAAGGTAAGTAGTGACGAATACTTCTTGGTATATCCAAAGGTTATACATTTATCTTCATTGAAAAATAATTTTATTAGCTACGAAGGAGCAGTTCCATCTCCTTATGGAAATTCTGAAGACACATCTAGTGTAAACACTATCAGAGAATATGTAGAGGGAGATAAAATAAAATCTATACACTGGAAATTAGCAGCAAAAAATTCACAACCAATGGTTAAGGTCTTTGATGACATTGGTAGCCTCAAGGAGTTCATTTTTATAGATAATAGTATTTTATCCTACAAGCAGGATATTGATGAACGTTTAGAAGACAAGGCTGTAGAAGTCGCTGTAAGCATTATAGATTATTTTTTAAATAATGGTATAGACTTTACACTATTTTATCAGGATGAAGATAGTACTGTAGAAATTCACAGCAAAGAAATAGATGATTTAAAAATAGTTTTAGATAGCTTAGCTAAATTAAAAGCTAATGGAAAAAAGATGTTTCAAGATTTATTGCTCAACAATATGGTTGATATTAGCGAATATTCAAATGTTGTTATTATTACCCCTAACTTTAATAAAGAAGTAGGTACTGCAGCTATTGATTTATTAAATAAAAATGCGTCTGCCACTTTTATTTTAGTGGAAGACAAAAAAAATAATACAGGATTTTATGATGTTAATATACTCCAAAATTTAGTAAAGGAAAATGTATCTATCTATCCTGTTGATTACAATGCAGATATAAAGGATATATTGGAGCATAGGTATGAATAAATTCTCATTTAACAAAAATAAATCAATAAATTTAATATATTTTATAATTGTTTTTTCTTTAGCTTATCTTTCGGGTAGTATAATGCAGCTAGAGCTAAGCTTTGATATCCAAATACTTATTGCACTTGCAGTAGCAATATATATTAGGCTAATTATTTATAATATATCATTTTTATTCCTACCTATTATCATCATAGCAATAGGAAGCCTTGTAAATGCAGATTTTTCAACATTTATACAGGTATGCTTAGATAAATTTGTATTAATGTTTGACAATATATATAGTAATATGTTTAAGGGCAAGTCGATTTTAAAAGAAAATATACTTCCTTATTGGATTCTAATTATATCAGTGTATTCTATTTTTACTTCCTTTGTCATATTTAAACTCAAACGAAATATATGGATGATATTACCTCTATATATTCCTCTATTTATATACTATTGGTATACAGATGTAAGCTATGCATATTTTTGTCTGATATTGTTTTTATTCTATTTTCTTTTACTCAATGGATATATTAATTTTAACAGAGAAATGCATTTAAACAATGAAGCACCAAGACAAGATTATTACAATATATTGCCTATATGGAAAAAAACTAATCTATTTTATGGCTTTTTAATTATATTAATAGCATTGTTACTCCCAAAGAGTGACAACTATTTGTACTTGCCATGGATAAATACCCAAATCAATTCCATTATGCCTAATATAAAAATCTTTAATTATGGATATACAAATGTTAATAATAATCAACCTTCAATATTTAACTTTGCAAACACTGGGTATCAAAATGATTCTTCAAGACTAGGAGGACCTATTTCACTGGATAATAGCCTTGTTATGTATGTGAAAGCTGGTAAGCCTGTTTATCTGAGGGGTACAGTAAGACATATCTATAATGGAAATATGTGGAGAACTTCTGATAACAGTTTGGTAGATTATTATACAGAAGGACAGTTTAATGATGCAAATTCATATCAATCAGAGCTTTATAATACAAGAAATATAAGAGTTCAATTTAAAAACTACTCTTCTAAAACAATGTTTAGTCCATTAATGACAATAGCAGTTAATATAGAAGGCAAAGAAAAATTCAGCTTAAACAAAGATTATATAATGGAAGTTCCTGAAGGCATCTATTCAGATGAGACTTATAATTTGACAGTAGTTCAACCACCTAATTATTATGATGCATTAAATATGGGTTTAAATAATACATATGAGGATCTGGAAAATATTGAAGTTTATCTGCAGGTTCCAATGGATAAGATAACACAACGTACATTAGACCTTATAGAAAATATAACAGAAGGGATAGAAGGAGATTATGAGAAGGCAAAAGCTATTGAAGCTTTTTTATTAAACAACTATACCTACAAATTAGACCCTTCAATTATTCCTAGAGGAGAAGAGTTTATAGATTACTTCTTATTCGAGGAGCGAGCAGGATACTGTACATACTTTGCAACAGCGATGACTATATTTCTACGTGTAGAGGGAATCCCAAGTAGATATGTTGAAGGATATATTGCTCATGGAAGACGAAATGGTGATGTTTATGAAGTAAAGCAAAGCAATGCCCATGCATGGGTAGAGGCTTATATCGAGCCAGTAGGCTGGATATACTTTGAACCTACTCCTGCTTATAGAACTGACTTTATAAATGCTAATGATAATCTAGATAGTGATGATGAGCTTTGGGAAGATGAACAATATAGAGACTTAGATGAGAAACCAACTCCTAACCCACAATATTCAAATGATGACTCTACAGCTGAGGATATCATAGGTGAAAATGTAGAGAATAGAAGATTGTTAGTTATAGTACTTCTTCTTATATTATCCATTATCTTACTTGCTGTACTACTATACATCAGAAGGATAATGACTATGAAATCATTGCCTGCTAATAAGAAAATGATTATCCTTTATGAAGAAATACTACGATTAATTGGCTACCTAGAGTATCCAAAAAATCCTAGTGAAACCCTACATGAATATACTGATAAGCTTGATAATAGCTTCCCACAATTAAGGGAAATAACAGATATATATGTAAGGAATAAGTATAGTGATAGAATGCCAAGCAATGAAGAATTACAAAAGTTCGAAGAATACAAAAAAGTATTAAAAGCTCAGTTAGGTAATTCTTTAAACAAATTTAAATATTTTATTTATAAGCTAAATAATAAATCTAATTAAATATAAAGTTGATAACATAAAAAGCTATTGGAAAATTCCAATAGCTTTTAAAATTGCAACAAAATATTTTATAATTAATTATGTCATTTAAAATTAACAATTCAAAAAATAAATCACTGTAGGTTTGTCAAACATATGTTACACTCTAGCACTAAAAAAATCATCTAATACTTTTTTAGGTGAACGCCATTTTAATGGTCTCATAGGAAAATTGTTATAATCTCTTTTATTGTATATACTTAAT
>JBPOHM010000190.1:0-8511 GCA_052035585.1 Bacillota bacterium | reverse complement strand
AACTGCGATGGTTCTTGTGTTTTTTATAGTTATTATGCTATTTGCATCTGGTCTAAGCTATAAATATATAGTACCAGTTTTAGTTATTGGAATTATTGCATTAGTGGCTGGAATTATATATATACAGGGTGTATTAAAGCAGGTTCAGGTTGAAGGACTAACCGGTGATTATAAATTAGCAAGAATACTTACATTTTTTGATCCAACACTTGATACTAATGGCAAGGGTCTTCAGGTTATACAATCTGAAATTGCTATAGGCTCAGGTCAAATGTTTGGACGTGGTTATCAGCAAGGTATTCAAAATCAATATGGTTTTTTACCAGCAAAGGAAACAGACTTTATATTCTCAATACTTTGTGAGGAATTAGGCTTTGTAGGTGGAATATCCTTGATTTTATTATATGGAGTATTTTTATTAAGAATGATTAGAATTGCAAAAGGAAGTGCAGATCTATTTGGCTCACTTATTGTAATAGGTATCATGGGTATGTTTTTATTCCATATTTTAGAGAATATTGGGATGACAATGAGATTGTTGCCTGTAACAGGGATACCTTTACCATTTATTAGCTCTGGAGGAACCTTCATGCTTATAAATTTGGCGAGTGTGGGATTAGTTTTAAGCATTGGATTAAAAAGAGGTAGAAAAGATTTATTTTAAAATTAAATAAAATATTTGTTGACAATATTGATAATTTTTGATACAATCATCATTTGTAAGAAACCGCTCGAATCAGGTTTTATGTATAAACATTTAATTTAAATGTACCTGCAATGGCGAGACTCAAAAAGAGGAGGTGCACTATGTACGCAATAATCGAAACAGGTGGAAAACAGTACAGAGTTCAAGAAGGTGACAGCATAAGAGTAGAGAAATTAAACTTTGCTGAGGGAGATGCTATAAAATTTGACAAAGTTTTATTAGTAGCTAACGATTCTAACTTAAACGTTGGAAAACCATATGTAGACGGAGCTGTTGTTGAAGCTACAGTTGAAAAACAAGGCAAAAACAAGAAAGTTATAGTTTTCAAGTATAAGCCTAAAAAAGATTTTAGAAACAAAAAAGGTCATCGTCAACCTTATACACAAGTTAAAATTGAAAAAATTGTTTGCTAATATATAGTAAAACTAAATTATTAGTTTTCCATTATACATTAGCATTTAGTAAAAGAGGATACTATGACAAAGATAACAATACATAAAACAAACGGTAGAGTAGTTGGTTTTATTATTGATGGTCATACAGGTTTTGCCAATTTCGGAGAGGATATAGTTTGTGCTTCATTATCGCTTCTATCTATAACAGTAGTTAATTCACTCAATATAGTTGCAGAGCTTGATGAAAATGACATAGACTATGAAATCAATGAAGAATTGGGATATTTAAAAGTAAGAACGAAAAAAATAAATGATAAATCAGATGTAATATATAATACTTTTCTAGTTGGAATTCAGCTATTAATAGATAATTACAGCGATTATATTACACTTATAACTGAGGAGGTGTAAAAATGTTATTAAAGTTAAATTTACAGTTATTTGCACATAAAAAAGGTGTTGGTAGCTCTAAAAACGGCCGTGATAGTGAGTCTAAGAGACTTGGAACTAAAAAAGGTGACGGACAATATGTTTTAGCAGGAAATATACTTGTTAGACAAAGAGGAACTAAAATTCATCCAGGACTTAACGTAGGACTTGGTAAAGACCATACATTATACACAAAAATTGATGGTGTTGTTAAGTTCGAAAGAAAAGACAAAACAAGAAAGCAAGTTAGCGTATATCCAATTGCAAATGAGGCATAATAATAACCTACCTTTTTAGGTAGGTTTTTTTTGAAATAAAATTAATGTTTAAATAATATAAATATGAGAATAAATTAGATGAAAGGAGGAGACCGATATGTTTATAGATATAGCCAATATACATGTAAAGGCAGGAAATGGTGGTAACGGCTCTGTAGCCTTTAGAAGAGAAAAATATATACCAATGGGTGGTCCAGAAGGTGGAAACGGTGGAAATGGTGGAAGTATAATACTAGTTGCTGATGAAGGACTAAGAACATTGCTGGATTTTAGATATCAAAAGAACTATAAGGCCCAATCAGGAGAAGATGGTAGAGGAAGACAACAATACGGTGCTGCTGGAAAGGATACTATATTAAAGGTGCCTGTTGGTACCCTAGTTAAGGATAAGGAAACTGGTATTGTACTTGCTGATTTAAAAGAAAATGGACAGCGCTTTGTAGTTGCTAAGGGTGGCAGAGGTGGAAGAGGAAATGTTAAGTTTAAAAACTCAATAAGACGTGCTCCACATTTTGCAGAACCTGGAACTAAGGGTGAAGAAAGAGATATAACACTTGAGCTTAAGCTTATCGCAGATGTTGGTTTGGCTGGTTTTCCTAATGTTGGTAAATCTACAATTTTATCAATTGTAACAAGTGCTAAGCCAAAGATTGCAAATTATCACTTTACAACATTAAAACCAAATTTAGGTGTAGTAAATGTAGGAATTGGACAGAGCTATGTTTTAGCAGATATACCTGGACTTATTGAAGGTGCTTCTTCAGGAGCAGGACTTGGACATAACTTTTTAAGACATGTTGAGAGAACTAAGCTTTTATTACATGTACTTGATGCTTCTGGACAAGAGGATAGAGATCCGCTAGAGGATTTTTATAAAATAAATGATGAGCTTAATAAATATAGTGAGAGATTATCATATAAAAAACAGATTATTTTATTAAATAAGATGGATTTACCAAATTCTAAAGAAAATGCTGCAAGAATAAGAAAAGAGCTTGGTGATAAGTATGATATATATGAGGTATCAGCAGCTACAGGAGAAGGCTTAGAGCATGTAAAGAAGGTAGCATATGAGGAGCTTCTAAAAATAGAAGATGAGATAGAATTTGTTGATCCAAATGCAGTAGAAAAACTACTTGATAAGAAGGAAAGAGATACAATAAGTATTAGAAAAGAAAATGATATTTATGTTGCAGATGGTGATTTCCTAGAGAGATTAGTTAACTTTACGAATTTTGATGATTATGAATCAATAAGCAATTTCCAAAAAGTTCTTATTGATAAGGGCGTAATTACTAGATTAAGAGAATTAGGTGCAAAAGAGGGCGACACAATAAGCGTTTGTGGAATAGAGTTTGATTTTGTTGAATAAAGAAAGTGTGGTGTAATAAATGGCACTTAAGGGTAAACAAAGAAGTTATTTAAAATCATTGGCTAATGGAATAGAGCCTATACTTATTTTAGGTAAGAATGGTTTAACAGATAATGTTTTAAAGCAATTAGACGATGCATTAGAAGCAAGAGAGCTAATTAAAATAAAGTGTTTAGAAAACAGTGGCTTAGATACCACTGAAACTGCTAGTGAAGTAGTAAAATTACTAAAAGCTGAATTTGTACAAAGTATAGGTAGTAAATTTACAATTTACAGAAAAGCAAAGGAACCAAAAATTAATATTCCTAAATAAATAAAATGTTCGAATTTGGAAATACTAAAGTCATACTTTAGTATTTTTTTATATAAAAAATATTTAATGAAAGGATGTTAATTATGATTCAAAGCAACAATAACACTATTGATGAACTAAAGAAATTACATGATGAAGGATACAGATGCATTAAGTATGAGGATAAGGGTGAGGAAATGGATGTGTATCTAAAAAATTTCGAAAACGAGCAATCTCGTCATATGAAATTTAAAGATGCTGTTGATAAGGCTTATGTAACAAATTTTGTCAACTCATACATTGCAATTAAGTAGTTATCTATATGTTAATTAAAAATTAACAAGGTGTTTTAAGAGTTTATTTAAAACACCTTGTTATTGTTAAATTAATAACTTGCATTTATTTTCGATTTAGATATACTTTTTTTACTTACTTTATGTTATAATATGCCATAATATGTTTTTTAAAAGTTAATGGATTGTACGCTATTAAAAAAAGTATATAGAAAGGAATGCAATTATTATGGAAGCTAAATTAAAAGTTAGATTAGTTGCACACACACCAGAGCCTGAGAAGCTTGTTGCAGCTGCTGCAAAGTTGTGTTATTCACAATTGGGAGCAGATGAAATAATGGATGATTTGTCTGAAGATAATGTTGAGAAGTTTTTAAATATGCTAATGAATCTAGGACATCAATCTCCTATAGAGCATTGTAGCTTTTCATTTGCTGTTGAAGGAGTATCAAGAGCATTGACACATCAGTTAGTTAGACATAGAATAGCAAGCTATTCACAGCGTTCTCAAAGATATGTAACTGAAGGTCAATTCCAATATATTATTCCACCAGCTATTAATGAGAATGAAAAAGCAAGAAAGATATATATTGAGACAATGGAGAATGATCAAAAGGCTTATGATGAAATAGCAAATATTTTAAAAGCTCAATATATAGAGGAATACATAAAAGACGGGATGTCTGAGAAACAAGCAATTTCAGCAGCTGAAAAAAGAGCTATAGAGGATGCTCGTTACATATTACCAAATGCATGTGAAACTAAAATAATGATAACAATGAATGCAAGAAGCCTTATTCATTTCTTTAATGTAAGATGCTGCACAAGGGCTCAATGGGAAATTAGAGAGATGGCAGAATTGATGTTAAATGAAGTTAAAGCTGTTGCTCCTAATATATTTAAAAAATCAGGTCCGTCATGTGTAGCAGGTCCTTGTCCTGAAGGCAAAATGACATGTGGTAAAGTTATAGAGATGAGAGAAAAGTTTTTGAAATAGCTTTTAGGTTATACTATATATGGTTTTAATGATAAATTATAGCATATATATTGTTAATTAAATGTTCTAAGTTCTTAAATATAAAAAGTAATGCAAAAATGAAGTATTGACATCTATAATAACGAGTTTTGCAGTTATTGCTTTGTTTAATTATAAAATTTAAAAAATAACTGTACTTTTTGTTGATTTTATTGTATTATATATGTCGAGTGAAATTATGCTATTTTTTAACATAAACACAATAATTAAACTGTTATTTTATGGATTTGGAAGCTTGAAATAAAGAGCTTAACATCCTATTAATAAAAAAATATAACGCCGAACATTGGCGTAGTGGAGGAAAGTATGAGTAAGAAATGGGTTTATTTATTTAACGAAGGTAATGCTAAGCAAAAAGACTTACTTGGTGGTAAGGGTGCTAACTTAGCAGAAATGACTAATATTGGATTGCCAGTTCCTTTTGGAATGACTATAACTACAGAGGCATGTACAGAATATTACAAACAAGGTCAAAAAATATCAGATGAAGTTATAGCACAAATCAACGAAGCAATGAAGAAAATCGAAGAAAATACAGGAAAGATTTTTGGTGATGATGATAATCCACTACTTGTTTCTGTTCGTTCTGGAGCTAAATTCTCAATGCCTGGTATGATGGACACAATATTAAACCTTGGTTTAAATGACAAAGCAGTTCTTGGAGTTATCAAAAGAACAGGAAATGAAAGATTTGCATATGACAGCTATAGAAGATTTATGCAAATGTACGGAGATGTTGTTTTAGAGATATCTAAGCATAAATTTGAATCTGCTTTAGATGCATTAAAAGCAAAAAGAGGCGTTAAGCTTGATACAGAGTTAAATGCTGATGATTTGAAAGAATTAGTTGAAGTTTACAAAGATATTTATGTAAAAGAAACAGGAGCTCCATTCCCACAAGATCCAAAAGTACAATTATTAGGAGCAGTAGAGGCTGTTTTCAGATCATGGAATAATCCTCGTGCTATATTATATAGAAATTTAAATGAAATACCACATGATATCGGAACAGCAGTAAACGTTCAATCAATGGTATTTGGTAACAAAGGAAATACATCAGGTACAGGAGTTTCATTCACAAGAAACGCTGCTACAGGAGAAAAAGCTATATTTGGTGAGTTCTTAATGAACGCACAAGGTGAAGACGTTGTTGCTGGTATAAGAACACCTCAACATATTACAGAGCTTGAAAAAGTAATGCCACATGCATATGAAGAGTTTGTTAAGATTTCTCATACATTAGAAAATCACTACAAGGATATGCAAGATATCGAGTTCACAATTGAAGAAGGTAAATTATACATACTTCAAACTCGTAATGGTAAGAGAACTGCTGAAGCAGCATTAAGAATAGCTGTTGAAATGGTTCAAGAAGGACTTATCACAAAAGAAGAAGCTGTAATGCGTATTGAGCCTAAATCATTAGATCAATTATTACATCCAACTTTCAATGCAAAAGCATTAAAAGAAGCAGTTGAAATAGCTAAAGGACTTGCAGCATCTCCAGGAGCTGCTACAGGTAGAATTTACTTTACAGCAGAAGATGCAGTTAAAGCAGCAGAAGCTGGTAATAAAGTAATATTAGTAAGAAAAGAAACATCTCCAGAAGACCTTGAAGGTATGGTAAAAGCACAAGGTATCTTAACAGCACGTGGAGGTATGACATCACACGCTGCAGTTGTTGCTCGTGGTATGGGTAAGTGCTGTGTATCTGGATGTGAAGATATAACAGTTGATGAGCATGCAAAAGTGCTTATGGCTAGAGGAGAAAAATTCGTTGAGGGAGACTACATCTCACTTGATGGTAGCTTAGGAAAAGTATATAAAGGAAGTATCGAAACTAATGAAGCTGGAATATTAGGAAACTTCGAAACTCTAATGAAATGGGCTGATGAAATCAGAACATTAAAGATTAGAACAAACGCTGATACTCCAAATGATTCAGCTACAGCTATCAAGTTTGGAGCTGAAGGTATAGGACTTTGCAGAACTGAGCATATGTTCTTCGAAGAGTCAAGAATATTCTCTGTAAGAAAGATGATTCTTTCTGAAACAGTTGAGCAAAGAGAAAAAGCATTAGCTGAAATATTACCAATGCAAAAGAATGACTTTAAAGAAATATACAAAATAATGGGACCAAGACCTGTTACAATCAGACTTCTTGATCCACCATTACATGAATTCTTACCACAAAATGCTGATGATATAGCTGAATTAGCAAAAGCTATGGGTCTTGAAGTATCAACTGTAAATGACATTATAAGCAGTTTACATGAATTCAACCCAATGCTTGGTCACAGAGGTTGTAGACTTGCTGTTACTTACCCAGAAATAGCTAGAATGCAAACAAGAGCTATAATAGAAGCTGCTATAGAAGTAAGTAAAGAACAAAATATAGATATCGTACCAGAAATAATGATTCCTTTAGTAGGTATGGTAAAAGAATTAAAGGCAGTTAAAGATGTAGTTGTTGAAACAGCTGAATTAGTTAAGAAGGAAATGGGTTCTAACTTAACTTACATGGTTGGAACAATGATAGAAATACCAAGAGCTGCTGTAACTTCAGATGAAATTGCACAAGAAGCTGAATTCTTCTCATTCGGAACAAATGACTTAACTCAAATGACATTTGGATTCTCAAGAGATGATGCTGGTAAATTCATTGAGCAATACAAAGAAAAAGGAATATTTGAAACAGATCCATTCCAATCTATAGACCAAATTGGAGTTGGTAAATTAGTTGAGACTAGCGTTAAGTTAGGAAGAGGAGTAAACAGCAAGTTAAAGGTTGGTGTTTGCGGTGAGCACGGTGGAGATCCAGCGTCAATCGAATTCTTCCACAAAACAGGTTTAGACTATGTTTCTTGCTCTCCTTACAGAGTTCCAGTTGCTAGATTAGCAGCTGCTCAGGCAGCTATCAGCGAGGCACGTTAATTGAGCCAACATGTTTTTTAGGAACATTTGAGATCCCAAAGGATTTCATGAGGAAGAGCGGAAAGCTATATTATGGCGAACACCGAGCCTTCCGGTTCCCGGAAAAGCTTGAATTTAAGCTATTTCTAGTATAGGGAGTCTGTTAAAGACTCCCTATATTTTTTATCTAAAAATATAAGGTGCTATAAACGGATTAGTATATCTGAATCTGTTGTTTGCATTTTTTTGAAGCGTTCGAGGTATTTTAACAAGAAAATTCCCCGAGCGCTTTTTTGCGTTTGGGGCAAAAGCGGAAACATGTTTCCGGTTGAAGGAGGTTTAAAAAATGTCGAGTTTTACAGCAAAAATGATAAAAGAGGCAAGGATTAATGCTAATCTGTCACAAGAAGAAGCAGCAAAAGCGTTAGGTATTACAGACCGAACTCTAAGGTCATTTGAAAACAATCAGCATCCGGTTTCGGTTGATGATTTATTGAATATGGCTAAGCTTTATAAAACGGACGTAAGGGAGTTCATCCTAGAAAACTATGTTGAGGAAAAAGAAGAGCAGATTCTATGCAATCGGTATGGCTCTTTCCTAAAATTATTTGATCAGCTATCGGATAGAGACAAGGAAGATGTAGTTTGGGTAATCAAGCAAAGAATCAATGGCACAATATAAATATATGCTAATGGCATATACCAAAATGTGATAGAATAAGCATATGCAAAATGCATATGCTTATTTGTTATATACGAGATTATATGCTGAGTGTATGCTTATATCAAGCAAGTGA
>JBPOHM010000067.1:0-11408 GCA_052035585.1 Bacillota bacterium | reverse complement strand
GTATACTTGGGCAACAGAGGATTTATATCCAAATGATGATGCTTGGAAATCTGACTATGAAATTGTAAAAAAGATGATCGAAGATGTTACAGGATATAAGGGAAGACTATCAGAATCATCAGATACTTTACTTGCATATTTAAAGGCAAATGAAGAGATTTCTTTAAAGCTTGACAGAATAGGAAATTATGCTCAACGTAAATTTGATGAAGACACAAAAAATACTACATATCAAGATTTAGAAAATCAACTTAGAAGCTTGTATGTAGGTGTTAGCAAGGCATTAGCATTTGAAGTTCCAGAAATTACAGCAATACCTGATGAGACCTTAGAAAAATTTATAGAAGAAAAAGATGAATTAAAGATTTATAGAAGATATTTTAATGAAATTAGAAGAAAAAGAGAACATACATTGTCAGAAAGTGAAGAAAAGCTATTAGCTGCTGCTGGTGATTTAGCTTCTGCTCCGTCAACAATCATGTCTATGTTTAGAAATGCAGACTTAGAATTCCCTGATATAATTGGTGAAGATGGAAATCCTGCTAAGCTTACTGCTGGAACATATATTCCTTTCCTTGAAAGTACTGATAGAAGAGTTAGAAAGGATGCTTTCATGACATTGTATCATACTTATGAGAAATTTAAAAATACAGCTGCTGCGGCTTATGCTGCTCATATTAAGCAACAGATTTTCTATGCAAATGCTAGAAAATATAACTCAACATTAGAGGCTGCTTTAGACAATACAGATGTTCCTGTTGCTGTATATAAGAACTTGATTAAGTCAGTTCATGATAATATGCATTATATGCATAAGTATGTAAGCTTACGTAAAAAGTTATTAAAGCTAAATGAGCTTCATATGTACGACTTATATACTTCAGTTGTAGAAGGATCAGATCAAAAGCTTACATTCGAAGAGGCTAAGGAAATTGTTATGGAGGCTGTAGCTCCACTTGGCAAAGAGTATCAAGCTATACTAAAGGAAGGCTTTGAGAATAGATGGATTGATGTTTATGAAAATGAAGGTAAAAGAAGTGGTGCTTATTCTGCAGGTGCTAAGGTACATCCATACGTATTATTAAATCATAAGGATACATTGGATAGTGCATTTACATTAGCACATGAGATGGGACACGCAATCCACTCATATTTATCAAATAAAACACAGCCACATGTATATGCACGCTATAAGATATTTGTAGCAGAGGTAGCATCTACATTTAATGAAGCTTTAATGATGGATTATTTATTAAAGAAATCAACTAATAAGCTTGAAAAGGCTAACTTAATAAATCATTTCCTTGAGCAATTTAGAGGTACTATATACAGACAGACAATGTTTGCTGAGTTTGAGATGCTTACAAATGAAATGGCTGAGCAAGGCAAGAGCTTGACAGCAGAAGCACTTAGCAATCTATATTACGATTTGAATGTTAAATATTATGGAAATGATATTGTAGTTGATAAAGAAATAGCTATGGAATGGATTAGAATTCCTCATTTCTTCTACAATTTCTATGTATATCAATATTCTACAGGCTTCTCAGCTGCTATGGCATTATCTAAGAAGGTTTTAAACGAAGGTGAGCCAGCAGTTAAGAATTACTTGAAGTTCTTGAGTGGTGGTAGTTCAGCATCTCCAATAGATTTATTAAAGATTGCTGGAGTAGATATGACAACACCAGAGCCTATTAACCAAGCATTAGCAATATTTGGTGAATTGATAGATGAGCTTGATAGCTTGTTATCAGAGTAATTATTTATCTCTTCGACAAAATTATTAAAAAGTTTTAGTTATACAATAAATATAAAAAATGGTTCCTGCTTCTTAGCCAACTTTACCTTCATTTTTATAAGGTAGGTAAAGTTAGCTATAGGCGCGATAACCATTTTTTATATTTCTTGCTTTCTTAGCTACTGGAAATCAAGAAAAATGAAAGAGATTTTTCTTGATTTCCATAGATAAAGAAATTACTCTGATAAATTTTTTATTGGTATTTAGGAGGTTATTATGAGATATATTGATTTTCACATTGATACACTTATGAGATGGGTAAATGCTAAGGCTACTTCTGATTTGCCAGCAAGTGTTGATTTATGGACAAATGATTATCATGTTGATATTGAGAGATTATTAAAAAGCAATTATGCAGCACAATTTTTTGCTTGCTTTATATGCTTTGAGGATAAGCCAATATTTAAGGTTAGCCATTATGATGACGCTTTGAAATCTATAGATATTTTCCATGAACAGATTAGTAAGCACCCAGAAAAAATTGCACTTGCTCGTTCTTATCAGAATTATGTAGATAATATGAATAAAAATAAACTATCCGCATTTTTAACAGTAGAAGAGGGTGGAATAATTGATGGTAAAATAGAAAGAATCGATGAGCTATTTAACAAGGGAGTAAGAGCAATAACTCTTACATGGAACTATGAGAACTGTATTGGTTTTCCAAATATTGAATATAAGCATAAGGACGATGGCCTGAAGCCATTTGGAATTGAAGCTGTTGAGAGGATGAATGATTTAGGTATAATAGTTGACGTATCACATTTATCAGATGCTGGATTCTATGATGTTTGTAAATATTCAAAGAGACCATTTTTAGCTACACATTCAAATGCAAGAGCCATATGCGATCATAGCAGAAATCTTACTGATGAGATGATTAAAATGCTAGCAAATAAGGGTGGTATGACTGGACTTAACTTTGCAGGTGCATTTTTACAAAAGGGTGGTCCTAGTACTATTGAAGCTATGTTAAAGCATCTAAGACATTTAATAAATGTTGGTGGTTTAGAGGTAGTAGGTATAGGAACAGATTTAGATGGAATAGGTGGAGAGCTAGAAATAGATAGTGCAGGCAAAATTCATATGCTATCAGAGGCAATGGATAAAGCTGGATTCACTACAAACGAAATTGAGGCAATATGCTATAAAAATGCAGAGGCCTTCTTTAAAAGATTTTGGTCATAAAATAGAGAAATTTGTATAGAAAACAACAAAAGGGTTATTGCAATTCTTGCAATAACCCTTTATTCTTATTTCTTTACTACATTTAATACAGTTTTTTCATCTTCTATGTCGATATTTACAACATTACCTTCTTTAATTAGGCCCTTTAAGTAGCTTTCAGCAATCTCGTCCTCTACATATTTCTGAATAGTTCTTCTTAATGGTCTTGCTCCGTATTTTGGATCATAGCCCTTTTCAAGAATGAATTCCTTCATTTTATCAGAGATATTTATTGTAATCTTTTTATTCTTTCCTTCTTCAACTACTTCGCTTATCATTAAATCAATAATTTGACGAAGCTCATCCTTAGTAAGCTCATTAAATATTACAATCTCATCAACACGATTTAAAAACTCAGGCTTAAATGTTTCCTTTAATGCAGATTGAATTCTTGATTCAATTAGATTATATTCCTTGTTATTTGCATCGCCAAAGCCTATTTTACTAGTTTGACCACTGTTTCCAGCATTAGATGTCATTATTATAATTGTATTTTCAAAGTTCACAACACGACCTTGGTTATCAGTAAGTCTTCCATCCTCAAGTATTTGTAGTAATATATTAAATATATCTGGATGTGCCTTTTCTATTTCATCAAGAAGTATAACAGAGTATGGCTTACGTCTGATTTTTTCAGTCAAGAAGCCTGCTTGATCATAACCAACATATCCAGGAGGAGCTCCTATAAGCTTAGATACAGTGTGCTTTTCCATATATTCAGACATATCTATTCTTATCATTGCATCTTCATTTTCAAACATTTCAAAGGCTAATGTTCTAGCTAATTCTGTTTTACCTACACCTGTAGGACCTACAAATATAAATGAAGCTGGCTTCTTTTTCTTTCTAAAGCCTGAGCGATTTCTTCTCATGGCCTTTGATATGCCTTCTACAGCCTTGTGTTGACCTATAACTCTCTTGTGTAATCTTTGCTCAAGGTTAATAAGTTTTTCAGCTTCAACCTCAGTTATTTTTTGTACTGGTATCTTAGTCCAAGATTCTATAACATGTGCTATATCCTCTTCTGTTAGATTTACATTTTCACATTCATTAGTAAGCTTTTCGATTTCATTTTCAAGTCTAATTTCATTTACCTTATATTCAGCAGCCTTTTCATAGTCATCATCTATTGCAGCCTGCTCTTTTTCTTGTCTAAGTCTTACTAATTCACCCTTCAAGGTTTCTAATTCAAGAAGTGCAGTATTTCTTAGGTTTACTCTTGAGCCTGCCTCATCAATAACATCAATTGCCTTATCAGGTAAATATCTATTAGTAATATATCTTTCTGACATTCTAACAGCAGCTTCAACTACTTCTTTGCTTATTTTTACTTTATGATAAGCCTCGTAATAGTCCTTAACTCCCATTAAAATTTCAATTGAGTCAGCTATAGAAGGCTCATCAACTATAACAGATTGGAATCTTCTCTCAAGAGCAGTATCCTTTTCAATATACTTCCTATATTCATTTAAAGTAGTTGCACCAATTACCTGTATTTCACCCTTAGCTAGAGCTGGCTTTAAGATATTTGCTGCATTCATAGCTCCACTTTCAGAATCTCCAGCACCCACAATGTTATGAATTTCATCAATTATCAATATAATGTTACCAGACTTTTTAGCTTCATCAATAACTGACTTCATACGAGATTCAAATTGTCCTCTAAACTGTGTTCCAGCTACAAGTGCTGTTAAATCTAATAAGTAAATTTCAGTATTATATAGCTTAACTGGTACCTGCTTTAATGCTATACGGAGAGCTAAACCCTCTGCAATAGCAGTTTTTCCAACACCTGGCTCACCAATTAAAACAGGATTATTTTTTGCTCTTCTATTAAGTATTTGAATAACTCTGTCAATTTCCTTGTCTCTACCAATTATTCTGTCTATCTTTCCACTTAGTGCTTTATCTGTTAGGTTAGTACCATAAGTATCTAGATATTTTCTTTTTTTCTTCTTTGGAACTTCCTTTAGCTTTGTTCCACCTTTTTGATGATCAGTATTAATCTCAGTATCATTATTATCATCTGAAGCAATTGATTGACTTGGATTATATGGTGTGAGCTTTCCTGAAAATGCCTTATTCATAAAATCCATTAGATTTCCAAACTCTTTATCATTTAAACCCTTTACATCAGAACCTTCATTATTATCTTCATCTGAAGCTTCATCCTCTAAGCTAAGGCTCTTAAGTCCTCCAGCAATTGTTTCTAAATCTAAGTCTTCCATCATTTCATTCAATTGTTCATTAATATTATCAAAATCCTCAGGTGCTAAGCCGCTTTGTTGTAGTATTTGATTCATTGGAGCTAAGCCCTGTTTTGATGCACATGGAATACATAAACCAACTGTATCCATTTTACCACTAACTATTTTATTTATAAATATTACAGCAGTATTTTTTTTACAAGCTGAACATAACATTTCTCTCACTTCCTTCTTATACGCTTTCTTTTAAATGTTACCTATAATATCCATTCGATATTATTGTAATATATCATTTTTTTTATTATATTTCAACTAAAAAATTTCGTTAAAAATTTGATTTTTTGTAACAGAATAATTTTATTTTAATAGTTATAATGTAACGATTTTATTATACTATAAAATTCTTAAGAATTCATTAAAAAATATATAGGGGGTGATATTATGATTAAGCTTGCAAAATTCGGAGGAACATCCTTATCAGATGACAAACAGTTTAGAAAAGTAAGAAGCATCATTGAAAATGATAAAACTATTCAATATGTTGTTGCCTCGGCTCCGGGTGTTTCCTCACAAGCAAATTTTATAGATAAAAAAGTTACTGACTTATTATATTTATGCTATAAGAGTAAAAATAATAATTCTGACTTAAATAATTATGATACTTATATAGAAATATTTAATGAAATAGGTAAAAGATTTATTGATATAGTTGAAAAATTAGGTTTAAAAATAGATATAAAGCTTGAGCTTAATGAAATATTGAATGATTTAGAAAATAATTGTGATGAAGATTATTTTGTAAGTAGGGGAGAGTACTTAAATAGTAAAATTTTAGCTGAATTCATTGGTTTTAAATTTGTTGATGCTAAGGATTTAATTCTTTTTAACAAGGATGGTAGGCTAAACACAGAAAAAACATATAAAAGAATTAGAAAAGCGCTGAAAAATGAAGAAGGAGTAGTTATACCAGGCTTTTATGGAGCCTATAGCTCAGGTAAAATTAAGACCTTCTCAAGAGGTGGCTCTGATATAACAGGTGCATTAGTTGCAAGAGCTGTAAAGGTTGATATATACGAAAATTGGACTGATGTGTCTGGTTTTATGGTGACAGATCCAAGAATAATAAAGAATCCTAAAAAGATAGATATAATGACATATAGAGAGCTTAGAGAATTGGCATATATGGGAGCAACAGTTCTCCATGATGAGGCAGTATTTCCAGTAAGAGAGGCAAAAATCCCAATTAATATTAGAAATACTAATAATCCTGAAGCATGTGGAACCTTAATTTTAGATAAAATATCTGAAGAAAATAAAAACAATGTTATAACTGGTATTGCTGGCAAAAAGAATTACACAGTATTTTGTGTAAATAAGGAAAGCATGGCGACTCAGGTAGGTGGAATAAGAGCTGCGTTAAGTGTGTTTTATAAAAGAAGAATAGCTATAGAGCATATACCTACAGGGGTTGATGCATTTTCAATAATTGTTGCTAGTAATTTAGTTAAAGATACAGCAGATGAAATTGTAAAGGAATTAAAGCAAATTTGTAAGGCTGACAGAATAAGTGTTTATAATGATATTGCTTTAATAGGCTCAGTTGGTAGAAATATTAAAAATAAATCATCAATATTTAGAAGATTATTTGCAGCATTGGAAAAAGAGAACATAGATGTAAAAATAATAGCTCAAGGGCTTAGTGAGATTAATCTAATTATTGGAGTAGATAATAAGGATTTTGAGAATACGATTAGAGCTATATACAACGAGTTCATATGAACTCGTTTAGAATTTATATGAAAATTTATTTAAAATTTTCTTATAAATTCAATTAGAGTTCTTATAAAAAGAGTGAAGCAAGCTTCACTCTTATTTTTTTATGTATCCACCTCTTAGGTTTTTAACATCATTTATTGTTATTAGAGCATCAGGTATTTGAGAATTAATTAATTTTATAGCCTCTTTTATACGCTTTCTTTTGAGCATTACTATAAGTACATCCTTTTTGATATCGCCTATACCTTTTCCTTCAATAACTGTAACTCCAAAATCATTATCTCTTAAAAGTGCTGCGATTTTTTCTCCATCTTCATCTGGAACTATTGCTTGTAATGATGATAATCCAACTGCTAATTTACCTTCAATGATTACACCGAGGAAATTACCAAGAGCAAAAGATGTACAATAAACTAGTATTTTAATAGGATCCTCTGTAATGTTTGTTAATACAGCACTAACAACTATTAACCATATAAAAACCTCTATAAATGCAATAACTGCTCCTAATGCTTTTTCTCCTTTATTAATGAAAACTATTCGTAGTGTCATGAGTGTAACTTCAACTATTTTTGCAAAAAATATCATTAAATAAAGTGGCAGACCACTTAAGCTTTGTATAAAGTCCATTAATACCTCCTAAAACAATTACTTATTATATCATCTAATGATAACATGTAATAGCCTTAAATTACAAGCAATAATTTTATAATTTTGTCTTGACTTTGTATATAGATTTGATATAATAAAACAAACAAATGTTCGCTTAATATTTTAAGAAGGTTATGAGTATGAATGATAATATATTTGATAAGCTTAAAATTTTAGCTGATGCAGCTAAGTATGATGTATCTTGTGTTTCAAGTGGTGTTGATAGAAAGAACAATAAGGTTGGTAGTATAGGAAATGCTGCTGCTTCTGGTATTTGTCATACATGGTCAGCTGATGGCAGATGTATTTCACTTTTAAAAATACTCTTAACAAATGATTGCATATATGATTGTACCTATTGTGTGAATAGAGTTACAAATAACGTTAATAGAGCAACCTTTACACCAGAGGAAGTTGCTAGTTTAACTATTGAGTTTTACAGAAGAAATTATATAGAAGGACTTTTCTTAAGCTCTGCTGTCAATGTTAGTCCAAATCATACAATGGAAAATATATATAAAACTCTCTTGCTATTAAGGACAAAATATAATTTTGGTGGATATGTTCATGTGAAGGTAATACCAGGTGCAGATCCAGAGATCATAAGAAAAACAGGATTTCTAGCTGATAGAATGAGTGTAAACATAGAATTGCCTAGTAGAGAAAGCTTAAAGCTTCTAGCTCCTCAAAAGAAAGTTGAGAAGCTACTACAGCCTATGAATCAAATAAAAACAGAAACCATGATAAATCAAGAGGAAAGAAAAAAGTTTAAAAGTATTAAGAGCATGAAAAGCTTTGTTCCAGGTGGACAGTCAACGCAGCTTATTATTGGTGCTACAAATGACTCAGACAGTACTATACTTAGCTTATCTCAAGCTTTGTATGATAAAATGAATATGAAAAGAGTGTTTTTCTCTGCATATATGCCTGTGATTAGCTCTCCTAACTTACCCTCAATAACAACAACTCCCCCTTTAAAAAGAGAACATAGACTATATCAAGCAGATTGGCTTATGCGTTTTTATCAATTTAAAAGTGAAGAGCTATTCACAGAAACAGAAAAGAACCTAGACCTAGAGTTTGATCCTAAGCTAACTTGGGCATTTAGAAATATTAATAAATTTCCAATGGAAGTAAATAAAGCCTCATATGAGGACCTGTTAAGAGTTCCTGGATTTGGAGTAGTCACTGTTCAAAAAATTATAAAGGAAAGAAAAGTTGCAAATTTATCATATGATTCATTAAAAAAGATGCGAACTGCACTTAATAGAGCAAAATACTTTATAACCATAAATGGTAGATATTATGGCGGAATCGAAATTGACCCAGAATATATCAAAAATGAATTAAGACAGATTGAGCTTAGAGAACAACTAAGTATATTTCAATTATTATTGTAATTATGCTTTATTTTTAGATAAGGAGAAAAAGAGTTATATATTATGGATTATTTATACGATGGAAGCTTTGATGGATTTTTGTGCTGTATATATCATAATTACAAATCTAAGAAAGCTTCAGGAATTTATGAAAAGGAAATATATCAAATTTCAATGATGAATGATTATATAATTATTGATACAAACTATAGTTTTGCAGAAATTGTATATAATGCAATTGAGACAAAGATTTCTAAGGAAGCTATGGATATGATATATTATGTTTTTTTGTCCTGTGATAAAAATAAGGATAATAAATTGCTTAAATTTATTGAGTTTGGCTTTGAAAAGGGTAAAATTGCTTTGGATATGTACACTAATGAATATGTTCATCCGGTTAGAGAGCTTTATACGAGAGTTGCAAGAGAAGAACATAGCTTTTTAGGACTATTAAGATTTTCAGATATTGGAGATGTATTATATGCTAAATATAATCCTGATAATAATATTACAGCTTTAATAACAGAGCATTTTGCAGATAGATATAAGTATGAAAAATTCATTATTCATGACGAAAAAAGAAGAATTGCATCAATTTATGCTAATGGCAGATGGGAAATTATCGATGCTAGCACAATAAATACAATAACATTAACTGACAATGAACTGATGCTCCAAAATCTTTGGAAGGAATATTTTACTACACTAGCTATAGAGGGCAGAAAAAATATTAAGCTTCAAAATCAAAAAGTTCCTAAAAAATACAGAAAAAATATTGTTGAATTTAAATAAAAAAAGTCCACTATGTGGACCTTTTATAGGGAATAAAGGTAACACGAGTTACCTTTATTCTTTTTTATCTAACAAACATTTGTGTCCAATAAGGAACACCTTTTGAATTAGTTGCGTATCCAACACCTATCTTTGTATAAGTTGATGAAAGGATATTTGCTCTGTGACCTTCTGAGTTCATCCATGCAGTAACTACCTGCTGTGGAGTTTTTTGTCCAGATGCAATATTTTCACCCCATGCTGTATACTTAATACCAAATTTAGTTAACATATTTCCTGCACTACCGTAAGTTGGTGATTGATGTGCAAAGTAATTGTTTGTTGCCATATCTTGTGATTTAGTTCTTGCTACATTTGATATTGAGCTGTCAAGAGTTAATGGTGCAACCCCTGCCTTTGCTCTTTCAGCATTTACTAGATCAACAACTTGCTTTTCGTAGCTTGATACTGAAGCATTTGAACTATTGTTATTAGTTGGATTAGTTGTTGAAGGTGCTTGAGTTTGATTATTATTAGTTGTAGGAACCTTAGTCTCAGGTGCTTTAGTTTGAGTGTTATTATTAGTAGGAACCTTAACTACAGGTGTCTTGTTTTCATTGTTGTTAGTCGCAGGAACCTTAGTTTCTGGTGCTTTTGTCTCTGGCTTGTTAGCTGTAGGAACTTTAGTTTCTGGTGCTTTTGTTTCTGGTGCCTTAGTTTCAGGCTTCTTTGTTTCAGTAACTTTATTTTCAGTTGTTTTATCTTCAGGTTTTGTTACAGGAACTTTAACTTCTGTCTTTTGAGTACCTTGTTTTTGAGTAGTTGTAACTGTGTTTAATTTTTTATTCAATAGATCAGATATATTAATGTTAGTTTTTGATGATATAAGGTCTGATAATGACTTTTCTGAAAGTCCTGCTGATTTTAATATATTACTCGGTATCAAGTCGCAGATTTGTGAAGCACTTACTCCTTTTTGCATTATTTTGCTATTTGACAGTATTTTATTTAAATCAATACTGTTGCAGTTGTCCACTGTAGCTCCAAATGTAGGTACTACTGACAATGCTGTAATTAGTAAAGATAAAGCTATAACTTTATTCTTCATTTAATCACGCTCCTTATTTAAGATTTTATTTTACGAGGCAACTTTTTGATTAGCTATCTCGTATGAATAAATTATACAACCATTGTCCAATAAAAAAAACCCACAATAATTGTTTGTGTTGTAAAATTAATACATGATTAAATAAATATTAGAATTAATATACATAATTTGTTAATTATATTAGTATATATTACAATATATATCACAATATATGTCAAAAAAACATAGCAATTTTCTATAATATTACAAAAAAGTAATTATTTTATTTTTAAAATTATAATATTATCTACTTGACATTGATAAATATGTGAGTTATTATATTACAAATTATATTAATAATAAGTACAATGAAGAAAATATATATTATATAAGTATATTTTAAATAGCAAAGCAAAAATGCTAAGCATTATATATATATTATATAATATAAGTAGTAATATAAAAATCATGTAGAGAGTAAGTCGGTTGGTGAAAGACTTAAGGAT
This sequence comes from Bacillota bacterium, assembly GCA_052035585.1. GTDB lineage: Bacteria > Bacillota > Clostridia > Tissierellales > Sedimentibacteraceae > UBA1535. The sequence goes on along the minus strand of JBPOHM010000067.1, from coordinate 6 downwards.
TATATA
>JBPOHM010000347.1:0-3027 GCA_052035585.1 Bacillota bacterium | reverse complement strand
AATATATTTTAGAAAAAACTTTATTGAAAATTTCTATAAACTCGCGCCTTTTTTTTATTAAAACCATAGCCTTACTTGCAAACAATTCATCCCATACTTCTATCTGTTTTATATTAACCTGTCCATTTGCAATATTTTTTAACATAGTATTTCTTGAATTTAAAATGTGCCTAAATTTATTGAGATCATTTATATAATCAGGATAAATTTTCGAAATGACTGAATCAAAAAATCTTCTTCTCAGCTCCGGAGTTCCATTTATTATATTAATATCATCAGGAGAAAATACAACTGTTAAAAATCTACCATAAAATTCAGAAATCTTAGAAATTTCACTCCCGTCTATTTTTACTTTTTTTTTAGATATCTCTTTATCTTTAAAAAATCCCACCTCAAACTTTTTATAATCGCTTTCTATAATCTCTCCTTTACAATAATAAGAATCACAACCCCATTTTACAATATCGCTATCGGATATATTTTTAAAAGATCTAAACCCAGATAAAATAGAAATGGCCTCAATTATATTTGTCTTTCCAGAGCCATTTTCTCCAATTATAAAATTAAGGTGAGGTGAAAATTCAATTTCAAGATGATCATAATTTCTGAAATTTATCAATTTCAAATTTTCTATAATCATAAACTTTAACTTTTTATATGTATAGGCATAACAACAGATATATGATTTTTGTCATCTTCAGGAATAATTGTCACAGGGCTAGATGTTCCTGATATACCAACTGTAAAATATTTACTGTCAATGGTCTTAATACAGTCAAGTAAAAATACTCCATTTATCCCTATGTTTATATCTGTATTTCCTTCAATTTCAATGGCTATTTCTTCCTCACCTTTCCCAAGATCTGGTGTATTAGATTCAATTCTTAATCTATCTTTTTCAAAAAATAATAATATTTTATATACAGGCTCTTTGGTAAAAATCATAGCTCTTTTTAAGGATTCATTAAAAAGAGATGTTTCTATAGTTGCCTTTGATATATAATCCTTTGGTATTATATGTTTAACATTTGGATATTCACCATCAACAAGTCTTGATAAAATCTCAGTATCATCAATTTTAAAATAGCATTGATTACCATCTGATGATATTTTACATTTACCACTACTTCCAAGAAGCCTCAAAATTTCATTAACTGTCTTAAGAGGTGCTATTATTTTTATATTATCATCAACCGATGAGTCTATATTTCTACTTATAATCGAAAGCCTTCTGGAATCAGTAGCGACAACGTTTATAGAATTATCCTGTCCAATTTCAAAAAATACACTATTAAAAACAGGCTTTATAGTATCTACAGCAGCAGCGTATATAACTTTTTTTATCATATCTTTTAAAATGGCCTGATCTATCTCAATAATTTTATCAAAAGTCCTGAAGTTTAAAACAGGAAATTCTTCAGCAGAGAAACCATAAATAATGTAATTACCTTTTATATTTTTTGATTTTATATTTATGGCAAAGGAATCATCAATATCAAGGTTTACCTCTTCATCTGGAAGTTCTTTTAATATATTTAAAAATTTTTTCCCATTAACAGCAAAGGAAAAACTATCTTCAGCAATTGCGTTAATCTTTGTCTTTATAGCTATTTCATTGTCAGTTCCTGTTATATATATATAATCCTTTTCAATATTAAACAAGCAGTTACCGAGAATATTGTTTATATTTTTTGATGATATAACTGAATCGCCTATGGAAATGCCTTTTATAAGATCGTTTTTATTAGCAGTTATCTTCATAATTCATTTCTCCTTCTATATTTATTTTTTAATTTAAAATTAATTTAGCAGTAGTAGAAGATTATGTTAATTGTTATTATGTTAGAAATCATCTGATTTTTTCAAGACTTTCTTATCAAGATGATTGTTTATAACTTTAAGTTAACATATTTATCTATATTGCCTGTTATTATGTTTATATATTATCCTCTTTTATCCAGTTTTTAAAAGAATTTATTAACATTTAAAAAACATTTTTTAGCTGCTTAACTCAATTTTTAATTCTTCTATTTGTTCTTTAAATTCTATATTGTTCTTTATATCTTCCTCTATTTTATTTATAGCATTTACAACTGTTGAATGATCTCTGTCTCCAAAATGTTTACCTATGTCTGTTGTTGTCATATCTGTTAGTTTTCTTGTAAGATAGATGGCAACAAATCGTGGTATTACTATTTTACTCTGCCTGCTTTTGGAGATTATATCTTCAGAGCTTACACCATAGGTCTCAGCCACTTTTGATATTATGTCGTTAACAGTAACCTTTCTTTGAGGCTCTTCGTCGAATAAATGTTTTAGATGTTCTTTTACGTGTCTGACAGTTATAGGCTCTTTATATATATCATAAACCATACGGAGGTTAGCAAGAGCTGATTCAAGAGCTCTTATACTTGATGTTATTCTCCTTGCAATGTAGTTAAAAGCTTCGTCTGATATAACAATATCTTCATTTAAAGCTTTTTTTCTTAAGATAGCCTCTCTTGTTTCTAAATTTGGAGTTTGGATATCAGTGATCATTCCCCATTCAAATCTTGTTCTCAATCTGTCTGTTAAAGTTGCAATCTGTTTTGGCGGTCTATCACTTGATATAACAATCTGTTTTTTGTTTTCATAAAGTGTATTAAATGTATGGAAAAACTCATTTTGAGTTTCTTCTTTTTTTTCAAGGAATTGTATATCATCTATTAACAATATATCAACATTTCTGTATTTAATTTTAAAGCTCGGTAATAGGTTGTTGTGTATAGCATATATAAATTCATTTACAAATTGTTCTGTATGAATATATAAGACTTTTAAGTATGGCTTTTCTTTTAAAATAGTATGACCAATGGCCTGTATAAGATGAGTCTTACCAAGACCTGTTTTCCCATATATAAATAAAGGGTTGAATTGAGATGCTGGAGATCTGGATACTGATTTAGCTGCAGCATGGGCAAGTTGATTATTAGGCCCTACAACAAAGTTTTCAAAGGTGTAGTTTGGATTTAAAGGAGATACTCTTTC
>JBPOHM010000199.1:0-5403 GCA_052035585.1 Bacillota bacterium | reverse complement strand
ATAACAATATTTGGTACAATCTATATAGCAAAAAATTATACGTTTGATATTTTATTTGTTGCAGCAATATGTTTTATTTCAGTTATAGTCACAATTTTATATGCTCCTGCTGATACTGAAAAAAGACCTTTATTGGATTCACATGTTAGAAAAATATTAAAGCTATGTACCACAATTACTGCTTTATTTTTTACATTAACAGCAGTTAATTATACCGGGTTTATATCTAATGCTGCTTTCTGTATTTTATCAGTAAATGCATTAAATATATCACCTGTATTATACAAACTATTTAAAAGGAGGTATAAAAACTATGAGTACTATTAAAAAGAATTTGGCAAGTAAATTACTTAAAGTAACTACTAATTTAGCTAAGACCTCTACAGTTGCATCTCCAATATTTATATTTAGCGAACCTAAGCTGCCTAAAGCATTGTTGAAGAAGTAGTTGTAGTATTACCTACAACACGAAGTTCCTGTATGAAGAGCTTGTCTTCTATCCTAGTTTGAAGATTAAGCTCTTCATATTTTTTTACAATCTCATCAACTATATGAAGGCCAAATCCTCTACCATTACCTTTAGAAGAGTATCCCTTTTGATAAATCCTTTCTGTATCTATATTTTCATCTTTAATAGAATTCATTATAATTATATCAAGCTCATTGTCATTTTTCAAAATAGACATAGTTATATAAGGCTCTTCTGATTGCACTGCTGCTTCTATTGCATTATCGAGGAAAATACCTATTATCTGACATAAATCTACCGAAGGTATAATAGTATTTTCTATGTATTCGTCAATAACAAGCTCAAAGTCTATGTTTTTTCTTTCAATAATTGCATTTTTATATACAAGTAAGGCTTTTAACCCACTTTCTTTGACATGTGAAAGCATTTCATTATCAACATTACAAGTTCCAATTATTTTTTCAATATAGTCCTTTGCTTTTTCTAAATTTTTACTTGCTATATAACCTGATAAAATGGAAAGCTGATTACCATGCTCATGAGCAATTTTTCTTTGATTCTCAATAGAATCTTGTAAAACTCCATTATATACACTTAAGTTTTCATTATATTCTTTTGTGATTTTTATTATATTTTCCTTATCAATAATAATATTTGCACTATACAGTAGTATTGCTATTGAGGCAATTGAACATAAATAAGAGGCTAGGGATATTAAATAAAAATTGGGTTCAAACAACAGATAATTGCCTATAAAAAATTGAACAAATACATTTAAAAATTGGAATAAAATAATTGCAAAAAGTATTTTTTTAGTATTACTGTTAATATCATTTTTTATATCATTCAACCATCTTTTAGATTTAAAAAATAAAATTACTAATGTATAAAAAACTATATTTATTGAATTAAATAAAATGTAATTTTCTAATTTCGTATTTACATTTATCATTTCAATCTTTAAGATAAACATAAAAATAAATGATACTATTAAATCTATTACCCATGCTATAGAAACTGCTATTACACAAATAAACATTTTTTTAATAATGCTAGTTTTATATAAGAGTTGACATATTACATAAAATGATATTACTACAATCATTAATTTAAAAGAGAAGGATACTAAATAATTAGCTATTAATAAAATTAAAATCGAAGATATTATAGTTAAAGGCCATTTTATTTTATATGATTTTATTTCAATGTCAGAAGCCCTCAACTCGTAAATCAAAAATACATCAAGTACAGCAAAAATAATACAATTAATAAGCTTAACTAATTCAAGCATCATTTTTCCCCCTGGAAAATATAATATTTTTATAATTCTCTAATTCTTTAGACTTAAAAAGCAGATAATTTAGAAATGTGTTTGAAAATTATCTGCTTCATCTATTTATAATTATACTATGAATTTTATTAAAATCAAGTAATTTAGAAATTGTTACAAATTATTATTATTTAAAATACTACTCTGTATACTCTCTAGCAGTTTCTTCTCCTCTTAAAACTCTTAAAACTCCTAAGCTCAATGACTCCATTTCATTTTCTCCAGGAAGAATTTCTACTGGCGCTATAAAGCTTACTCTTTCAATTATCCAATCAGTTAACATCTTAGAATATGCTATACCACCTGTTAATACAATTCTATCTACCTTACCATATAAAGCTACTGATAATTCTCCTATAGATTTAGCAATTTGATAAGCCATAGTTTCAAATATTAGCCTTGCTTTTTCATCACCAGCTTCTATACGCTTTGTTACCTCACGAGCATCAATTGTACCAAGATGACCTTTTAGTCCCGCTTCACCTCTTAACTTTTTCTTCATCTCGTCCTTTGTATATTTTCCTGAACTTACATATTTGAATAAATCCTTAACTGCAACTCTACCTGAACGCTCTGGAGAAAATGGTCCTTCATCATCAGAAACTATATCTATCATCTTACCACCACTGTGCGCAGAAAGTGATATACCACCGCCAAGATGTGCTACTACTAAATTGCAATCCTTATATGATTTTTCAAGCTTCTGTGATGTTTTTATAGCTGCTGCTCTCATATTAAGTGCATGTGTTAAACTTACTCTATCAACCTCAGGTAAACCTGTATGTCTTGCTATATCAATAAGCTCATCAACAGCTATAGAATCATATATGTATGAATCTATACCAAGCTCCTTTGACATTTCAAATGCTATTAATGCTGCTAGATTTGATGCATGCTCTAAAACAGGTCTATTTCTAAGAACATCAACCATTAATTCATTTACTTTATAAGCACCAGATTTAACAGGAGGTAGAAGTCCTCCACGACCTACTATTGCTGATAATTCACTTGGATTTACATTATTAGCCTTTAAGAAGTTCATTACAGCATTTTTTCTAAATTCATACTGATCTGTAATTTTATTAAAGCCTGCTAAATCGCTATCACTATGTTGAATACTCTCTACGAACAAAGGCTTGTCATCCTCGTAAACAGAAATTTTTGTAGATGTTGAGCCTGGGTTAATTGCTAAAATTTTATACATGGGTTCCTCCTATTTGCTACTGTTTTGTGCAACTATTGCACCTAACAATATCGAATAATATTTTGACTCATAAGAATCTGATCTTGATACTAGAACTACTGGTGCACTTGCTCCAACTATAATTCCAGCATTTAGAGCATTTCCAAAATATGTCATAGTTTTACCAATACCATTTCCTGTTTCAATGTTTGGTACAAGAAGTATATCAGTTTCTCCAGCAACTGGACTCTTATAACCTTTAATTTCTGCTGCTTCCTTTGAGAATGCTAAATCAAATGAAATAGGTCCTTCAACAATTACACCTTCAGCAAATTCACCAGCTTCACACATTTTCTTTAGTGCATCAGCATCAACAGTTGAAGGCATCTTTGGGTTTAATTTTTCCTTTGCTGCCAAACAAGCTACATTTATCTCTTTATAATTTAATGCCTTTAATACATCAACTGCATTTTCTAATATATCCTTTTTACCAGCTAAGTCAGGATATGTCATAACTCCACCATCTGTTAGATATATTAGCTTGTGATATGCAGGTACATCATAAGCCATAACATGACTTAATGTTCTTCCTGTTGTAAGTCCATATTCTTTATTAAGAACTGCCTTAACAAGTATCGAAGTATCTATTAAACCCTTAATTAAAAAGTCAGCCTTTTTCTCACGAACCATCTTAACTGCTATTTCTGCTGATTTTTCCAAGCTTTCACTGTGTATAAGCTCATAGTTATCTATATTTATATTAGCTTCCTTAGCTATTTCTTTTATTTTAGCTTCGTCACCAATTAAAACTGGTATAACTATGTCGTTTTTATAAGCATCATCAACAGCAATTAATACATTTTCTTCTTCTGCAGCTACAACAGCAAGTCTCATTTTCTTATCGTTATGTAATAAACCTTTAATATCCTTTAATCTCATATTCCACCTCTATTATTTATATTATTAAGCCTTTGTGAATAACTCCATCAGCTTTTCTTCACTTGGTCCTAATATTACCTCGTCTCCTACTTTTAGCATAGGAATACCAACCATGGCTCTACCTCTAATACCTCTATAGGCATCATGATTATCTCTAATCTTTAAAAATTCCTTTAAATTTTTCATGCTCTCAGTAATATCTACATAAGTATATTCAAAATTGTTTTTATCAAGGAACTCCTTGACAGGACCACAGCCTGGTCAATGCTGACTTCCATATAATATCTTTGTGTTTTCCATATCATTAACTCTCCTATTAATGAAAATATAAACTAATACAATGTTAAAAAAGGCAAAATAAATTTTCTAAAAATATTTTGCCTTTAAATTTAATTATATGTCTACTTTTTAATAAGCTCTACTAATTGACCGTTTTTAAGTCCTGCAGCATTACCTTCTTCTATGTCAACATGCATTTCCAAAGCATATGTTTCATGAACTCTTATAAGAACATTGTCAAATACTAAGCCCCTTTGTCCTTCTACTGGAACCATTACTAAGTCTTTATCCTTTAAACCATATTCAGCTGCATCAGAAGTATGCATGTGAATGTGTCTTGCCGCAGCTATAACTCCTTGCTCTAAAACAACCTCACCTTTAGGTCCAACTAATTTAACGCCAGGAGTTCCATCTAGCATTCCTGAATCTCTTACTGGTATTTCTCCTAATCCTAATGTTATTCCATCACTAAATGATAGTTCAACCTGTGATGCCTTTCTAGCTGGTCCTAAAACTCTAACATCCTTTATAGTTCTCTTTGGTCCTACTAAATCAACCTTTTCATCACAAGCATATTGACCTGGCTGACCTAAATCCTTAATAGGTGTAAGCTGATGTCCTTCTCCAAATAAAATTTCAATATGTTCTTGCGATAAGTGAACATGTCTGTTTGACAAGCCCACTGGTATTTTTTTGCTCATTCTAAATTCCTTCCTTTTCCAATTAATAAAGTATTTTTATTTCAAATTTAATAATGTTATAAATTTAACTAAAACTTTCTCAAGTTTAAATCAACATATAGAATTATAAACTAAAAACTGTTTTTTTTCAATAAAAATTTTCAAAACATTAGTAAAAATTCTATTATGTCACAATTTAAAGGCTATCTAGAATTAAACAATTTTATCATTAATTAGTCTGCTTTTTATTCTTGTTAATCCTTGTAAAAAAGAAAAGATATAAGCTATATATTGCATTTATACATGCTAGAAAAATAAAATAATATGATATATAAATTCCAAATTGGCTTGGGAATATTGTTTTATGAAGCATATAGAACATTATAGCAGCTAGCATATACAAAATTAGCTTTTTATTTATAAATACATTTTTAACTAAATCTTTTGTTTTTTTACTAATTCTTCTCTCTAGTCCTTCAATATCTTTATATTCGTACTCCTCAGATAATAGCAACGAATCATC
>JBPOHM010000090.1:0-8829 GCA_052035585.1 Bacillota bacterium | reverse complement strand
AATGGTTCATCTAATATAACTATATCAGGATTGCAAGTCAAGGTTGCAATAAGCTGTATCTTTTGTTGATTTCCTTTTGATAATGTATCTAGTCGTTTATTTTCATACTCAGTCATTTCTAATTTTTAAATTAAATTTATTGCAGATTTTTTTGCTTAGCTTGCTTTTAAAACTCTTAATTCTGCTAAATAAACAAGCTGTTCCATTATTATTTTCTTAGGATATAATCCTCTTTCTTCAGGTAGATAACCAATTCTGAGCTTATTTCTGTCTATAGGCTTACCATCTATTAAAACTTCTCCACTGTCTGCTGGAAATATTCCCATTATTATACGTATTGTTGTCGTTTTACCAGCACCATTTCTACCAAGAAGTCCTAAAGACTTACCACTCTCACAAGATAAAGAAACACCTTCAAGTACCTTTTTATCTCCAAATGTTTTGCAAATATTATTTACACTTATCTGCATTTTAAATTCCTCCTCGTTTAAGTTTTATATATTCATTTGTTCGATACTATGCACAGCATCAATTCTTAAAATTTTAGTCATTACATTGTTTTTCTTATCTGTGTACAATATTTTAATCCATTCATCATCGCACTCTAAAACTGTACAATTAAAAGCTTCATTAGTAATTAAGCCTTCTGTTTCAATTTTACATTGTTTGCCTACTAGATCATTTATTATCTTAGACATTTTCTTATCTCCTTTTTGATTTATTTTTAATTTCTTGACTTCTCTCTCAAGCTCTCTCACCTTACCAGGATATGATGAATAACAAATAATAATAGCTAAAGCAACCCAGCCTATCCACTCCATGCTTATACCTCCTATTTTATAATTTAGGTATGACAAAATTTAACTTAAGCTCAAATTATCACTCTCTATAGATCTTCTCTTTCTTTAATTTATTTACCTTGTCCTTTAAGGATCTATTTGCTATATAAAAAATAGCAGCCACTATAAGATTTATAAGATATACTCTATTAAATGTATTTCCAAATAAGGTACATATAACATTTGGAATGCTAACTAATAGTTGAGTCAATACTAGTAAATTAGCAAGATTAATTATTCGTTCATATTGCTTAATCTTAGAATCTATATCTGAATATATATCAAACGGCCCATCGCTAGCTTTTTTTCTAAGATATACCCATTTAAGTACGCTACCTATATGCTCAACACCTGTTTCCTCTAAGAATTTTAAGTATTCTCTACTCTTATAATGATTAGGGAAATTTTCTAGCATCTCTAAACGATAAATATACTTTCCAGGCTCACCATCCTCAAAAACATACCTACATACCCCAACATCTGTAAGTTGCTCTCCCTTAGCAGACTTTTCATTTAGCCATCTCTCTTCATCTTCAAATTGAAATATTGTAAATATTTTATATTCTACATGCTTCATTATGCTAACCTCCCAACTACTTCATGACCATTTCTTACCAACTCTTCAAGTCTCGTTATTTCAGCATCAACTACTTGCATGCCCATTTCAGTTATTTGATACATTTTTTTACGTGAGCTCTCATCCTCTTCAAGCGCTATAATCCATCCCTTTTCTTGAAGTGTTGTTAATGCTCCATAAAGCGTACCTGCTGCTAAATTTACACGTCCATTGCTTATTTTAAAAACATTTTGCATAATTCCATATCCATGTAAGGGTGTAAATAGTGATAGTAAAATATAGTAAACTGCCTCGGTCAATGCTATTTTTTCATTATATTCAGGCATATTTTAAACCTCCTAATCGTTAATGTCGTCAAGCGATATATCTTAGTACGTTATATCAGCTAACTTTATATCGTCTATCGATATAACGATTATATCGCAAGCCGATATAGCTGTCAATACTTTTTTTAAAAATTTTTCTAAAATTTTACAATATATGTAAAATAGCTAATTTTTTTAATATTCAATGTTAAAATAAAAAATTAACAAACCTCATTATTTTTCTTGACAATATATATACACAGGAGTACAATTTAGTAGTTGAAACAGGACAAGGTTAAATTGTTTTGTATATTATTGAGAAAACAGGAGATTTTTTTCACTATGTTTAATAACTATCTTTCCTTATTAAAATTAGAATTTAAGGGATATAATAAGGATAAATTAATAAAGGATTTAATTGCAGGAGTAACAGTGTCAGCAGTATCTTTACCACTTTCACTTGCTTTTGCAATAAGCTCAGGGGCAACGGCTGCTTCTGGTTTAATAACTGCAATATTTGCAGGACTAATTATTGGACTTTTATCTGGAGCTTCATTTCAGATTTCTGGCCCTACTGGAACAATGACAGCTATAACACTCATGCTTGTAGCTAATCATGGTTTACAAGGTATTTTTATAGCAGGCTTTATAGCTGGTCTTGTACTTTTAATAGCAGGAGTATTAAAGCTTGGTGGTTTAGTTTCATTTATACCACTACCCGTAGTTACAGGCTTTACCTCAGGAATTGCAATAATAATATTTTCAGGACAAATTGATAATATTACTGGACTAAAATCAACTGGTACAACAGTTATAACTAAAGTAATGAGCTATTTCACAAACCCACAAAGCATTGATATTATACCTTTGATTTTGGGCTTAGCAGTAATACTATTTATGGTTTTATATCCAAAATCACTTAAAAAATACTGTCCTGATCCTTTAATGGCAATAATTCTCGCAACTATAATCAATATTATATTTAAATTACCTGTTAAGGTTGTTGGTGAGATACCTCGTAGTATTATCTTACCTGATAGACTAAATCTATTTGCTATAAATACTGCTTATCTACCAACCTTTATAAGTGCTGGAATAAGTATTGCTGCATTGATAATGATTGAAACCTTATTGTGTGGTAAATCTGCATCACGTATGAAAAACGAAAAAATTGATTCTAATCAGGAGCTTGTCGCACAAGGGCTTGGAAATATGGTAATTTCACTTTTAGGTGGTGTACCTGCAACTGCAGCACTAGCACGCTCTAGTGTTTCAATCAAAGCAGGCGGACAAACTCGCTTGGCTAATATAATACATGCAGTAGTACTACTTATATCAATGTTTTTATTAAGCCCTGTGCTATCGAAAATTCCACTAGCTGCCTTATCTGGAGTTTTAATTGTAACTGCAATAAGGATGAATGACTGGGTAGTAATAAAGGACATATTTAACAGAAAAATTAAAACAGCTATGTTCCAATTTTTAATAACTATGATAGTGACCTTCGCTATAGACTTAACAACAGCTGTTTTAGTTGGTATAGGATTTTCTGTACTTATGTTTATGGTTAAGATATCTGATATGCAGGTTGGTATGTCTGATATTGATAAGAATAAAATGTCTGATAAATCAAAATACTGCGATACATATGATAAAACAGGAGTTGTTTATATTACTGGACCACTTTTCTTTGGAACAGCTAATGTATTAGAAGACAAGCTTCCATTAAAAACCTCAAAGGAAATTTTAATTTTTTCAATGAGAGGAGTTACTATGGCTGATGTATCTGGTGTACAGGCATTAATAGATTTATGTAACAAGCTACAAAATGAAGGTGTTACTCTATATTTCTCTTGTGTGCAAAGTAATGTAATGGAAATGTTCAATCGCTGTGGTATGACTGAAATAATAGGAGAGGATGCTTTCTTCTGGAGTACTGATAAGGCTCTTGATTTCATAAGACAAAAATATTGTGAAGCCTAAACATAAACTTAAAGGGGCATCTCTTAACGAGATGCCCTTTTTAATTGTAAAATTATTTTAATCTAAATGTTGTACAGAAGGTTTCATCACTCTTATTTACATCAGAGCCATGTATCTGTATTGTTTGTGATTTGCATTTATTATCTTCATTATGAACACAGGTATTAGCGCTGCATTTAATTTCAGCTTTCTCTTTAACTGTTTTGTTAGAGCTCTTTAGGCTTCCATTATCCTTGCCATAGGTTTCACAGCTAGTATAGCCTCTACTCTTAGCTCCTTCACCACTAACATCAATGCTATCTGCACAGCATGCTTTGTCCTTGTTCAAATAACAACTCAAAACACCACATATAATCTTAGTCATAGAAATTTCTCCTTAAAATATAAGATTTAGTTACTTATATTTTAACCAACAAAGGGAAATATATTCTATTTATTTAACTCTTCTAATAAATCCTTTGATTTTCTTGTATCTCCTATTAAAATTGCTCCTACAAGAACATTGTTTTTATAAAATAGCTTTTGATAAGTATTATTCTCGTTACTTTCTTTTGCTTCAAAAGGTTCACTAGGGTTAACATCTCCTACTGAAAAAATACTTGTATTAAAGAAATTAGAGCTTGTTGAAGGTACAATAGTTTTATAGACACTTGTATCCCCTACTGCATTAATTCCAGCTACCTTTCCTTGATTTATAGCTTCTTCCCATAATGCATAATTAATTCCTTCAAATTCACAGCAGTCTCCACAAGCATATATATCATTAATATTTGTTCTCATTTTTTCATCAACAACAATCGCTCTGTTTATTTGAATACCAGCATCTTGAACTATCTTTGAATTTGCTCTTACTCCAGCTGAAACAACTACTAATTCTGTTTCAATTTCTTTTCCAGATTTTAATTTTAATCCACTTACCTTATCTTCTCCTAAAATCTCTATTACAGAATCATCCATAATAAGCTTAACACCAGTTTGAAGAATTATATTTTCGAATATTTTAGCAGAAGACTCATCTAATTGTCTTGGGAATATTCTATTTGCAAGTTCAACTACTATTACATCAAGTCCTAGCTTTTTAAGCTCCCAAGCTGTTTCTAAGCCTAACACTCCACCACCTACTACAGTTGCAGTTTTAACACTCTTTGCATATTCCCTTATATTATTTGCATCTCTAAGGTATCTTAAGGTAAAGGCTCCTATCTTATCATTGCCAGCTATAGGTGGCATAAAGCACTCTGCACCTGTTGCAATTATAAGTTTATCATATTCCTTTATTAATCCATTGTTTAAAATTATAGATTTATCCTTTGTATTTATTTCTATAACATGTTTATCAAGCATAACCTCTATTCTGTTAGATGCAAACCAGTCATAGTCCTTTATAAATATAGTATTGTAATTAATGTCCTTAGCCAATACCTTAGAAAGCTGAGGTCTATAATAACCATAAACAGGCTCTTTAGAAATAAGTATTATTTCACAAACCTTATTTCTTTTTCTGATTTCTTCAATTGCAGCCATTCCAGCAGCACTTGCACCTATAACTATAAATCTTTCATGTTTTGCTGATTGAAAGCTAACTTCACTTTTTTCAAGCTTTATAAAATAATCAGAGCTCACACCACAAACAGGGCATATAGAAGGTACTTCATTACTTCTTATAATCTCTCCACAAACAGTACATTTCCATTCAAAAATAATTTCTTTATCAGCCATTATAAATCAATTTCCTTTCTATTAGAGGTTATTTTTAATAAAAGACAGGAGAAAATATACCCTGTCTTTATTTTCAATTATTATACCAATATAAATGTCCAAATATTATTTAGATGCCTTTACAGCCTCTGCAAATTCTTTTCCGAATTCATAAGCTTCCTTAAGCTGTTCATCAGAAGGCTTAAATCTTATTTTTAAGCCTTCTTTAAAAGGCTTCATTTTAATTTGTTTTATTCTCTCCATTAAGTTTGGTACTGCTTCACCACTCCAGCCATAAGATCCAAATGCTGATGCAAGCTTACCTCTATGTGTTACTGAGCTTATATCAGTCAGGATATCCCATATTGGCTTAAGTGCTTCTCCAAGTATTGTAGGAGAACCAAATAAAATACCATTTGCCCAGTATATTTCTTTAAGCACCTCACTCTTATCTGCATAAACCATATCAAATATCTTAACATCTACTCCAGCATCTTCAATCGCTCTTTTTATACTTTGAGCTATTTCTCCTGTGTAACCATATGCTGAAACATAAGGTATCACAACAGTTTTATTCTTGTTTGGATTTATTTCCATTGAGTATTCCTTTGATAATTTTATTATTTTCCAAGGATCCTCATCTAATACTGGTCCATGTCCTGGGCACACCATGTCAATCTCTAAGCCTTCAATCCTAGCTATTGCTTCTAAGTAGAATGATTTATATGGAGATAAAATCATATCATAATAATATTTAAAAGCACTCATATATTCTTCTTTATTTTTAATTGTGCTTTGCAATATTGTATCTAAGCAATAATGTGCTCCAAAGGAATCACATGAAAACAATACTTTATCTTCCACTAAATATGTGTAAATAGTATCTGGCCAATGTAAGCATTTTGCATCTATAAATTTCAAGGTTTTATCTCCAAGAGATAAACCATCTCCATTTTTCACCTCAATATACTTAAACTCTCTATTACAAATATTCTTTAAAAAATCTATAGCTGTCTTAGAGCCAATCATAGTTATATTAGGGTTTAAATCGAGCATCTTTTCAATTGACCCAGCATGATCTGGTTCTGTATGATTAACAATTATGTATTCAATTTTTTGAATATCTGTAATTTCTTTTAATCTTTCTATATAATCATTAAAAAATTTTAGCTTAACTGTTTCAATAAGAACTGTTCTATCTCTTCCCTTAATACAGTAAGAGTTATATGAAGTTCCAAAATCAGTATTCATTATTATATCAAATACTCTAAGCTCTGGATCTAAGCTTCCTACCCAATATAGGCTTTCCTTCAATTTAAGTGATTTCATTTTTACTTTCCTCCTAATACAAAGGAACATAATATTATGTTCCTTTACTATTATAACATATTTTTATATCTATAATCCTTTGTAGGAATAAAGTTTTCTTTTATATTTCTAGGACTTACCCATTTTAGCATATTGAAGATAGTTCCAGCTTTATCATTAGTTCCAGATGCTTTAGAACCACCAAATGGATTTTGTCCTACTACAGAGCCTGTGCTCTTGTCATTTACATATAAGTTACCAGCTGCAAATTTTAATATATCTTCAGCTTTGTTTATAATATTTCTATCAGAAGCCCAGATAGAGCCTGTTAAAGCATATTTACTTGAATTTGCGCATTCATTTAATGTTTCTTCAAACTTTTCATCTTCATAAACATAAACAGTTAAAACAGGTCCAAATATTTCTTCCTTCATTGTTTTGAAGCTTGGGTTAGTTGTAAGTATAACAGTTGGTTCAATAAAATAGCCTATGCTATCATCACATTTTCCACCACATAAAATCTCAGCTTCATCTGAATTTTTAGCATACTCTATATATGAGCTTACCTTATCAAAGGCTTTTTTGTCTATAACAGCTGCTAAAAGATTTTGTCTATCTTCAGCATCTCCCATTTTTATAGTAGCTATTTCACTTAAAAGCTTTTCCTTTAAAGCTGGCCACATGCTCTTTGGAGCATAAACTCTTGATGTAGCAGAGCATTTTTGTCCTTGATATTCAAATGCTCCTCTTATAAGTGCTGCAACAACTTCATCTATATTAGCTGAGTTATGTATCATACTGAAGTTTTTTCCACCAGTTTCACCAACTAATCTTGGATAAGCATTGTATTTGTCAATATTTTTACCAACAGCAGCAAACATACTATTAAATACCTCTGTAGATCCAGTAAAGTGAACTCCTGCCATGTTTTCATCTGACATTACTATATCACTTATCATAGAAGCACTACCTGGTATGAAGTTTATTACTCCATCTGGTAATCCAGCAGCTTGTAAAAGCTTGTATACCATATATGATGAATATACTGCAGATGATGCAGGCTTCCATACAACAGTATTACCCGCTAAAGCTGGTGCAGAAATTAGATTAGCTGCAATAGCTGTAAAATTAAAAGGAGTAACAGCATAAACAAAACCATCTAATGGTCTATATTCAACTCTATTTACACTATCAGCTGAATTCATAGGCTGCATTTCATATAGGTCACATAAAGCCTTAGAAGTTGAGTTTAAAAAGTCTATAAGCTCACAAGCAGAATCTATTTCAGCTTGATAGAACGTTTTACTTTGACATAACATTGTAGCAGCATTCAAGGTTGCTCTCCACGACGTAGATGCAAGCTTTGCAGCCTTTAAGAATATCATCATTCTTCTATCATAAGACATGTTTTGCCACTCATGCTTAGCATCCATAGCAGCTTTTATCGCAAGTCTAACTTCCTCTTCTCCTGCCATATGATAAAAGCCTATTGATTTTTCTTTATTATGTGGAAGTGTTACTTTAGAAGTTTTACCAGTTCTTATCTCCTTACCACCTATTATAACTGGTATTTCTAAATTCTGACTCTTAAGTTCAGCAAGCTTAGCCTCTAATTCTTGTCTTTCCTTACTACCAACATTGTACTCCAAAATTGGTTCATTTTTAAATTCACTTACTCTAAAAATGGCGTTGTTCATTTCTTCCTCCTAAATATTTAATATAGAATAAAGTCCATATATTTTAACAATAAATATTATAGCATATATTATATATTTTGTCATTTCTATATTATAAATTTTATTCGATTTTATTGAGATTAATCTTGTCGAAATGTGTCGAATTAAGTCGATAAAAATATTGGAATTTAAACATTTTTTTGTACTCTTTTGTCTAATTATATGATAAAATTTACATATGAGTATAAAACAAAAAACCCTTAATGGATTTGAAAAATTTCTACATGAAAATATAAATAATATTACAGAAGATGATATGGAAATAGCATTGTATGGAATGGAGGTTATATATTCGCTTTTAACTAAAACAATATTGTTCTTTGTAATAAGTGTATTCTTAGGATGGCAATTAGAATTTATCATTGTTTCTTTACTTTTAGCAA
>JBPOHM010000334.1:0-1685 GCA_052035585.1 Bacillota bacterium | reverse complement strand
ATTGCTGGATGATAGTAATTATATAAATGATTTATTTTTGAATTCATTCTATCAACTGCAAGTGTGTATTGTATCAAATCATTTGTTCCTATACTGAAGAAATCTACTTCCTGAGCTAAAACATCAGATATTATCGCAGCAGATGGAATTTCAATCATAATTCCTAGCTCGATGTTTGGATCAATTGATATTCCTTCATCTATTAGCTCCTGCCTTGTTTCAAAATATAGCTCCTTAGCAGCTAGTAGCTCGTTTAAGCAAGAAATCATAGGAAACATTATCTTAATCTTACCAAATGCACTTGCTCTTAATATTGCTCTTAGCTGAACCTTAAATATATCTGTTTTATCTAATGAAAGTCTTATAGCTCTATATCCTAAAAATGGATTTATCTCTGGTGGTAGCTTTAAGTATGGAATATCCTTGTCCCCACCAACATCAAGTGTTCTAATTACAACTGGCTTTCCATTCATCTTGATTGCTACTTCCTTGTAAGCCTCAAACTGCTCATCCTCTGTTGGTAGCTCAGTTCTACTCATATATAAAAACTCACTTCTGAATAATCCTATTGATTCTGCATCGTTTTTTATTGCATATTGTATATCGCTTGGAACACCAATGTTTGCACCAATTATTGATTTATGACCATCTAAAGTTATTGTTTCTAAACCAATTTGCTCAACTAATTTCTTTCTATTTTCATCTTCATTTTTCTTCTTTAATGTATAATATTCTAAATCCTTAGCATATGGTTTAATGCATATTTCTCCTGTTGATCCATCACATATTATGTCTTCTCCAGTATGTACCATGTCAAAGATGCCTTCAGCACCAACTATAGCAGGTATTCCCATTGTTTTTGCAATAATTGCTACATGAGATGTTGGTCCACCAGTTTCAATTATTATACCTGCAATCTTTTCCTTATTAATCTGTGCAGTATCAGATGGTGAAATATCACTAGCGACTAGAACTGTTCCATAATCAATATCTTTTATCCTTAGAGCATGATCACCAAGTATTATTTTTGTTAATCTGCAAAGCACGTCCTTTAGGTCATGAACTCTTTCCTTTAGAGCTTCATCTTCTATATAATCAAATAGCTTTATATATTTATTAAATATCTCATAAAGTGCAAATTCACAGTTTAACTTTTCTGTCTCTATTTTATTTATAACCTCAGCAAACACATCCTCATCCTCAAGCATCATTTCCTGTGCTTTAAAGATTTCGGCTTCCTTATCTCCTACATTAACTAAGGTTAAGTGATGTATATTTTTAATTTGCTCCTTGCATTCAACAATTGCATCATTTAACTTATTAATTTCTATTACAGTATCATTTATTTCCTTTTTTACTACTTCAATCTTACTACAGTCTAGTTTATAGACCTTTCCTATCCCTATACCCTGAGATACTCCTAAGCCTTTCATTTTTACTCCATTCTACGCTATAATTCTAAAATCTTCATACTAATTATATTTTTTTTAATATGGTTTGTCAACAAGTACTTGAAATTTAAAGCTTAGGATATCTTTTTCCCGTAAAATTTTTTTTATACATAGGAATATTTTCTATAAAAATAGAGTGAAGCAAGCTTCACTCCTAAATAACAATTTTATTAGGCTCTTTGTCAATAGTTGGGGTTATCAAATCCTAATAATTAATAAAGATACGAATTGTAT
>JBPOHM010000211.1:0-2746 GCA_052035585.1 Bacillota bacterium | reverse complement strand
AATGTAACTATTGAATTACCACGAGATAAGTTTATTGTCTTTACTGGACTTAGTGGTTCTGGTAAGACATCCTTGGCATTTGATACTATTTATGCAGAGGGACAAAGACGCTATGTTGAAAGTCTATCATCTTATGCTCGTCAATTTTTAGGGCAGATGGAAAAGCCAGATGTTGAATACATAGAGGGCTTATCACCGGCTATTTCAATAGATCAAAAGACAACAAACCGAAATCCTCGTTCTACTGTTGCTACAGTTACAGAAATATATGATTACATGAGACTTTTATATGCAAGAATAGGTATACCTTACTGCCCTGAATGTGGCAAGGAGATAAGTACACAAACAGTAGATCAGATTATTGATAAGGTATTAGAGTTTCCTGAAAGAACTAGAATTCAGCTCTTAGCTCCAGTTGTTAGAGGTGAAAAGGGAACACATAAAAAGCTTTTAGAAAATATCAAAAAGGACGGATTTGTAAGAGCTAGAATAGATGGTGAGCTACATGAATTAGAAGATGAAATTGAGCTTGAAAAGACTAAAAAGCACAATATAGAGGTTGTTGTTGATAGAATTATTGTTAAAGAGGGAATAGAAAAAAGACTATCTGATTCAGTAGAAACAGCATTAAAGCTTGCAAATGGAATAGTATTGATTGATGTTATGGAGAGTGAAGGTGTTCAAAGCCAGGAAATTCTTATGAGTACTAATTTTGCTTGCGTTGATTGTGGTATAGGCTTTGGTGAAATCTCTCCAAGAATGTTTTCATTTAATAATCCTTTCGGTATGTGTAAAACATGTATGGGGTTAGGTGTTAAGAAGGAAATAGATATAGATTTAATAATACCTGATTGGACTAAAAGTATAGGACAAAGAGCTATAGCTCCTTTTGGTGCAGATGAACAAGGATATTATTATCAAATATTTAAAGCATTAGCTGATTATCATGACTTTGATATTGAAAAACCATTAAGTGAAGCTCCACAGGCTTTTATAGATGAAATATTATATGGAACAAAGGGTAGAGAGTTAACAATAAACTTTGTTAGCTATTTTCAAGGTGAAAAAACCTATGTAAGAGATTTTGAAGGTGTTGTTAACAATCTTCAAAGAAGATATACTGAAACAAAGTCACCTGAGATGCAGCTTTGGATGGAAAGCTTTATGAATGAAAGCCCTTGTCCAGATTGTAATGGAGCGAGACTTAACAACATTGCGCTTTCTGTAAAGGTTGGAGGAAAGAATATTTATGAGCTTACACAATTATCAGTAGGAAAGCTTATAGACTTTTTAAATAACCTAAAGCTTACACCTAAGCAAGAGTTTATTGGACATCAAATTTTGAAGGAGATTAAAGAAAGAGCTTGCTTCTTAAGAGATGTAGGATTAGAATATCTAACATTAAATAGAAATGCAAGTACACTTTCTGGTGGAGAATCACAGCGTATAAGACTTGCAACGCAAATAGGCTCAAGCCTTGTTGGTGTTTTATATGTTCTTGATGAACCAAGTATAGGACTTCATCAAAGAGATAATAGCATGCTTATTAATGCACTCAGGAATTTAACAGATATAGGTAATACTCTAATTGTAGTTGAACATGATGAAGAAACAATGGAAAATGCAGACTATATACTTGACATGGGACCTGGTGCAGGAGTAAATGGTGGAGAGGTTATAGCCTTTGGTACTTTAGATGATATTAAAAAGTGTGAAAATTCAATTACAGGTCAATATTTAAGCGGTAAGAAGAAGATAGAAGTACCTAAAGAAAGAAGAAAATTAGGTGACAGATTTTTAGAGATTAAAGGTGCTAAGCAAAATAATCTTAAGGATATAGATGTTAAAATACCACTAGGTGGATTGGTATGTGTAACTGGTGTATCAGGCTCAGGAAAGAGTACTCTTATTAATCAGATATTATTAAATGGCTTACAACAGAAATTA
Organism: Bacillota bacterium; assembly: GCA_052035585.1. Taxonomy (GTDB): domain Bacteria; phylum Bacillota; class Clostridia; order Tissierellales; family Sedimentibacteraceae; genus UBA1535. Next base: position 799 of record JBPOHM010000211.1, on the reverse strand, counting down.
AGTAAGTCCAAATCAAAAACTGGTAAATTTAAGGATATACTTGGAATAGAGCATATTGATAAGGTTATAAACATAGATCAGTCTCCAATTGGACGTACTCCACGTTCTAACCCTGCTACATATGCAGGAGTATTCGATATGATTAGAGATGTATTCACAATGACTAATGAAGCTAAGGCAAGAGGATATCAAAAGGGTAGATTTAGCTTTAACGTAAAGGGTGGAAGATGTGAAGCATGTAAGGGTGACGGTATTACTAAAATAGAAATGCACTTTTTACCAGACGTATATGTTCAATGTGATGTTTGTAAAGGAAAAAGATATAATAGAGAAACTCTAGAGGTTAAATATAAGGGTAAAAGTATATCTGACGTATTAGATATGACAGTAGAAGAGGCCTTAGCATTCTTTGAAAATATACCAAAGATAAAATCAAAAATGCAAACTATGTATGATGTTGGTCTCTCATATATTAAGCTAGGTCAACCATCAACACAGCTATCTGGTGGTGAAGCTCAAAGAGTAAAGCTAGCATATGAGCTAAGTAAAAAAGGAACAGGAAAAACCTTATATATATTAGACGAACCAACAACTGGACTTCATATAGCAGATATTCATAAGCTGATAGAGGTTCTTAATAAGCTTGTGGAGGCTGGTAACTCAGTTTTAGTAATAGAGCATAATTTAGATGTAATTAAGACAGCAGATTATATTATAGACCTAGGCCCAGAAGGTGGAGATGGTGGAGGACAGATTGTAGCACAAGGAACACCTGAAGAGGTAGCTAAGGTAAAAAAAT
>JBPOHM010000164.1:0-2601 GCA_052035585.1 Bacillota bacterium | reverse complement strand
GGATTGATTCTTGTTATAAGCTATTTATTAAAAGATAAATTATATAGTATAAACAATAATAGCTCAATCCCTTCCAGAATAATAAAGGCTCTAATGCTTTATTTATGTGCAATAACTATTTTACTCTTAGTATCATCATTCTATAGGATGTCACTATATAATAACGAGTATGGATATACTGAGCTAAGATTATTAGTAACTACATTTTTAATATTTGAAGCTATAGGATTACTTGTAACTTTCTTCTATATAATTAAACCGAAATTTAATATAATAGCCTTTTATTCAATAGTATGTCTAGTTTTCTATCTTGCAGTTAATATGATGAATATAGATTATATGATTGCTAAAAAAAATATTGATATGTACTACGAAGGAAAGGAATTAGATATTCAATATCTAAATGGATTATCTTCAGATGCAGCTTCTCAAATGAAAAGACTTTTAAATGATAAGGATGCTTATATCCAACTAAAGACAATTAACTATTTTGATAGAATAGATTACCAAGCAAATTACACAAATGACTGGAGATGTTTCAATTTATCAAGAAATAATGCTAAAGGTATTATCAAAGAACTAAATTTGAAATTTAACAGAGAATAAGTTTAATTATGAGCAATTTGTAATATTCTTTAAATATTGCTCTTTTTTAATTTCATAGTTGTATGCATAGCTTGTATGTGATAATATGTTAATATTGAAAACATTTATATAGGAGGGGAATTATGCAAAGGAATAAAATACAGCTTCGTCAAGAAACAGAAGCAGATTACAGAGCAGTTGAAGAGCTAACACGTGAGGCCTTTTGGAATCATCATGTACCTGGTTGTAATGAACACTATTTGGTACACATTATGAGAGAAGCAAAGTCATTTATTAAGGAACTAGATTTTGTTGCTGTAGTTAATGATAAAATTGTTGGGAATATAATGTACACATTAGCAAATATACTATGTGATGATGGAAGAAACTATCAAGTTATAAGCTTTGGGCCTATTTCTGTACACCCAGATTATCAAGGACAAGGAATAGGATCTATGCTTATTGAACATACTAAAAAACTTGCAAAAGAAATGGGATATAAAGCAATATTAATATATGGTGATCCTGACTACTACTCTAGAGTTGGTTTTGTTGAAGCAGAAAATTACAAAATTGGTACCTCAGGAAATATGTATGCTACACCATTATTAGCTTTAGAATTAGTTGAAGGAGCATTGTCAAATTGCCCTGGTTGTTTCTTTGAAGACTCAATATATGAAATTAATGAAGATTTAGCTAAAGAATTTGACAAGAATTTCCCTTACAAGGAGCTAATAAATGATTTACCATCTCAAAAAAGATTTTTAGAATTAGTTAAAATGAGAAGACCTAGAGAATAAATGGAGAAATAAAAATGATAAATTTAAGATATAGATGGAAATCCTATTGAAATTGTTGGTTCTTCATTTATATTAGATAGAAATAAATGGTTAACTATGGAGTACTGTAATGAACACGATTAAAGAAGTTATAAAAGATAATAAAAAAACTATATTTATTTATATCTTAACAGGTTTATTAATTGCATTTTTATCAAATTATAAAATTAAGCTTTTCTAACAGATAATTGATGCATTTACTGATAGAACTATATCTATGAATATTATAATTATATATGGACTTGTGTTAATTAGCTTTTATTTATTGAATTATTTAGATGAATACCCTACAAAGAAGCTATCAAATGGAATCTATCTTGACTTTAAAATATTGGCTTTAAAATAGATAAGTAAAATACAATACATAGAATATCAATCACTTATCTTATCTTAGGTGGATATGTAATTATATTTATTCTAACAAAATTTCTATTGAAATTTTTATATAGAATAAAGGAAAAGATTTTATTTAATGAAGAATTGATGAATCACTATCTTGTAAGAGGCTTTATGGAAATGGTAGTTTTTCGTTTAAATAGAAGCTTCAAAAGTGAAATTATTAAAGCAGTAAAAGCAAAGAATGAAATAGTTTCTTCAAAGATAAAAATGAATTTTATTCACGAAGCATTTTTTACTCTATTTGCAATTCTTACTGCATTTTTGAATATTGGAATGTTAATTTATGCATGGCTAAATCCAAGTATATCTATTGGTACAACTGTTGCATTAATTTCTCTACTAGAAAATACTTATACTCCAATTGCTATTTTTAATGTGTTGTTTGTAGAATATAAATTAAATAAATCCGCATTTAAAAAGTATGAGGAATTTTTCAATACGAAAGATGATTATCAGCTTGAAAATGGCAACAGAGTAGCTATAAAAAATGGTGATATTAAAGTAGAAAATCTTTCATTTTAATATAATCAAAAAGCAGTACTTAATAATATTAATCTAAATATTAAGCAAGGTGAAAAGGTAGCGCTTGTTGGTAGCAGTGGTTCTGGGAAAACAACACTTATTAAGCTTATACTAGGTTTATTAAAATATGAGCAAGGCAATATACAAATAGATGATTATGAATTAAAGAACTTGTGCTTAGATAGCTTATATGAAAATATCAGTTACATTTCACAGGAAGCACCAGTATTTGATGGTACAATAAAAGAAAATATAA
>JBPOHM010000147.1:0-17779 GCA_052035585.1 Bacillota bacterium | reverse complement strand
AGCTTCTGCCATCTTATCATATATCTCTAGCATTTCCTTTTCTAGCTTAAATAAATCATCAAATGCTAATCTTAAATTATCCCTTATAGTTGATCCAGGCTGTAGAACAGTATGCTGGTCCAAATATCCTACAGTAACTCTGTTTGACCATTCAACCTGTCCCTCATCAGGCATAAGCTTGCCTGTTATAATATTTAAAAATGTTGATTTTCCTTCTCCGTTAGCTCCGATTAAAGCAACATGTTCACCTTTTAACAATCTAAATGATACGTTCTCTAAAATCGCACGTGCTCCAAAACCATGACTAACATTTTTTACATTTAATACACTCAAAATTTTTTTCCTTTCTAAATTTTATTTATTATAATCACGAAAGAAGAATCCTTTGGATTCCTTGGATTCTCCCATAGAGTACAAAATGTTTATTTAATATTATTATTTTGAAGAAGAATTCGAAGAATTCTTCCATAGGCTAAAGAATATAAATTGAACAACGTTCAATTTATATTCTTTAGGTTTTAATCTTTCATGCTAAACTTTTCCATCAATTCTTTTTTACAATCCCATAACGCTTGTGATAAGTCAACGTAGTATTGATGAGGATTTGTAAATCTCTTAACCTCATTCCACAATGTATTCAATTCATCAGCACAATATTTTTTTATTTCCTCTAGGCTTGGAAGCTTATAAACACATTTGCCATTTAAGAATATAGGCACTTGAAGCTTTCTAGCTATAAAATTAGTTAGAGTTTTCTTTTTCCATGTGTGAACTGGATCAAATATCATGTATGGCTTAGTATCATCTATTTCTTCTTCATTTAATGTTATAACATCGGCTATAGCCATGTTGTTTGATTTATCATATAATCTCCAAAGCTGTTTAAAGCAAGGATTTGTTACCTTTTCTGCATTTTCTGATATCTTTATTCTAGGAACAGCAACTCCATTTTCCTCTACAGCAACTAGCTTATAAACACCACCAAAAACAGGTTCGGATTTCGCAGTTACAAGCCTCTCTCCAACTCCAAATGAATCTATTTCAGCACCTTGGTTAAGTAAATCTGTTATTATGTACTCATCAAGGCTATTTGATACAACTATATTGCAGTCCTCAAGACCTGCTTCATTTAACATTCTACGACACTTTATAGATAGATAAGCAATATCACCACTATCTAGTCTAATACCCTTTAGTCTCTTACCCATTGGCTCTAATACTTCCTTAGCAACCTTTATAGCATTAGGTATACCACTTTTTAGCACATTATATGTATCTACTAATAAAACACAGTTGTCAGGATAAGTACGAGCATAAGTTTCAAAGGCCTTATATTCATCACCAAAAAGCTGTACCCATGAGTGTGCCATGGTTCCAACTGCTGGCACCCCAAAAACCTCATCAGCTATAGTAGTAGCAGTTCCAGAAGCACCACCGATATATGCAGCTCTTGCTCCATAAATGGCTCCGTCATATCCTTGACATCTTCTAGCTCCAAACTCAAGAATACTTCTTCCCTTAGCTGCTCTAACTATTCTATTTGCTTTAGTAGCAATCAAGCTTTGGTGATTTATTGTAACAAGTATCATTGTTTCTAATATCTGTGCTTCTATAGCTTTTGCTTTAACAGTAAGAATAGGCTCATTAGGAAATACAGGAGTTCCTTCTGGCACAGCATAAATATCTCCTGAAAATCTAAAATTCAAGAGATATTCTAGAAAATCCTCAGAAAAAATATTTTTTGATCTTAAAAACTCAATATTTTCTCTTGTAAATCTAAGGTTTGTTATATAATCAACTATTTGTTCAAGTCCGGCTGCTATAGCAAAACCTCCACCATCTGGGTTTTTTCTATAAAACATATCGAAATAAACAACAGTATCACTAATACCTTCATTAAAATATCCATTTGACATGGTTAATTCGTAGAAATCCATCAACATAGAGAGATTTCTCAAATCGATAGTATGCATATATTTCTCCTCACATCATATCTTATTCTGTAGTTTTTATTATTTCTAAATTATACAATAAAAATTAATTCTTTTCAATAAATAAAAATATTGATTTTTTTGCAACAAAGAATTAGAATTAATATGTTAATAGTTTATATAAAAGGATGTTGATTAATTTGATTAAAGATTGGGATAAGTTTTTACTACCATATACTCAAGCAGTTGAGGAGTTAAAGATAAAATTTAAAAGCTTAAGAAAATCATATAAGGGATTAGATGAGTATTCACCTATAGAATTTGTTACAGGTAGAGTGAAGAAAATATCAAGTATTATTGAGAAGCTTGATAGAAGAGGGATGACTATTGATAGGGCAGCAGAGCTTGAAGACATTGCTGGTATAAGAATTATGTGTCAGCTTGTTGATGATATTTCAACTGTTGTAGAGCTTATTAGAAGTAGAGATGGCAAGGACCTTAAAATAGTTGAAGAAAGAGATTATACAAAGAATATTAAGGATAGTGGATATAGAAGCTATCATATTATTATTAAATATTGGGTATATAGCTCATTAGGAGAAAATGAAATATTAGCAGAGATACAAATAAGAACTCTAGCTATGAACTTCTGGGCAACTATTGAGCATTCATTAAATTATAAGTTTGATCAAAATATACCAGCCAATATAGCGGAAAGACTTAAAATTGCTGCAGAAGCAGCCTTCCATCTTGATATGGAGATGTCTCAAATAAGAGATGAAATTATTGATTCTCAGAAATTATTTATGGCAGAATCTGCTCTTACTGAGAAAATATTATATAAAATACATACTTTATATGTAAATAGCAATTATAAAAATGTTGATTTGTTACAAAAAGACTTTTATAATGCTAAGAGAAATGGAAGTATTGAGGATTTGAAAAAATTAAATGACAGAATTGACTTATTGTTGGAGGAATTAAATTAAAGGCTTAATTTTACTTGGACATAAGTTGTGTTTGAAAGGGTATGGTTTTCAATGCATAATAAGTACAAAATAAATAGAATATCCTTGCTTATTGTATTAATATTAGTTTTCTTAGCGATTACAACATATTTTTCTTTAAAATATATTAAATCAAGAGGATTAGAAAAAGGTGAGGAAGTAATTAGTGATATAGTAGGAGAAGATACGGTCACTGAAGATAATAAAGAGGATGATGGTTTAGAAGAAACTAATAATTCTAATAAACCAGATAATTCTAACACTAAAAAATCTGAGTATGATGATATTATAATAACTAGAAGATTTATTTATAACTTTTCTAAAGAGGTTGCAGCTGATGTAAATGCTGTAGGTATGGATCAAATTGATATACCACGTAAATATGTTTACGGGGAGAAGGTACCTGAAAGCAAAGCTGTGTCAAATGATTATTTTGATGATGCTGTATTTATAGGAAACTCTCAAATGGAGGGGGTAGCTATTTATAGCTCAATGAAAAATGTTACAGTTTTAGCTGGCAAGGGAATAATGGTTGATACTATTTTTACAAAAGAGGTTATAAAAACTAAGGATGGTAATAGAATAACTATAATGTCTGCTCTTGAGCAAAAGGAATATGGTAAAATATATATTATGCTAGGAGCAAATGAGCTAGGTTGGGCATCAGACACAGAATTTATAAAGCAATATGGAAAGGTAATTGATAAGCTAAAGGAATTACAGCCAAAGGCTAAAATATATGTAAATAGTATAATTCCAGTATCAAAAAAGAAATCTGAAACAGATAATATATACAATAATATAAATATCGAGAGATTTAATAAGCTTATATTAGAAATGACTAAAGAAAAGGAAGTATATTATTTAGATTCTAAAGAGGCTTTAGGTGATGATGAGGGAAATCTACCAGCTGATTCAACAACTGATGGAGTTCACTTTAATGCACCATATTACGAAAAATGGTTTAATTATTTAAAAACGCACACAGTAAAGGTATATAACTAAAATAAAGAAGGATGGAAGAGAATGAAAAAAGCAATTTTAAATGTAGCTATAGTATTAATTTTAATACTAAGCATGACAGCATGTAATCAAAAAGAGGTAGTTATTGATATAGATGCCTTAGTAACAGATGCTACAGCTGTAGCTGGGTTTAGAGAGCAGATGTATGAAATTGAAGAGGATGTAATTATCAATATATATTCAAAGCTAGAAATGAATGACCTAGAAAAATATAGAATATTTGTAAATTCTACAGGTGGTAAAGCAGATGAGCTAGCTCTTTTAGAAGCTAAGAGTGAAGAAAAGGCTGAGGCTGTTTATGAGGCTGTAAAGGAGAGAATAGCAGACCTACAATTTGCATTTGATGGATATGTTCCAGAGGAATTAAAATATATAGAAAATGCTGTAGTAAAAAAAGAAGGTAAATACGTTTTATTTGCAATAAGCCAAAATTATGATGAAGTAAGTAAAGTATTTACAAATTATATAAAGGGTAAATAATAATGATGAGTGTTCTCACATATTGAGAACACTTAAAATTTATATAAAATAGTTAAAGGTGTGATGATATGTTTATAGAAATGTCTTTAGAGGAAAAGGAAAGATTTATTAAGGATAAATACAATGGAAGGTGGAGACTTTCTGGTAAGTCAGCAGCTGTTATTAAAAAAATAGAATCAATTATAAATAACACAAAATCAAATCCAGAGAAGCTAGTAGCCGTTGAGGGTATTTGGGCAGCAAATCAGCTATTAAAGTATAATATTGAAATAAAGGCATTAGTGCTTGATTTAGAATCAATAAAAAGTCAGGATGCATATAAAATAATGATAGATTTATGTGACATAGCTGAAGAAATACATATGGTTTCAAACTCTACTTATAGAAAAATAGCTGAGGTTGGAACATCAGCAGGTATTTTTGTACTAGCAAAGTTCCCTCAGAAGAGCTTAAGTGATTTAGATCCTAATAAGCATCAGGTTATAGCTGTTTTAGATGGTTTAGAGATACCAGGCAATATAGGAACTATAATAAGGTCATGTGATGGTACAAACACAGATGCAGTTGTAATATGTAATAGAAAAACAAGAATTACTCATCCAAAGATATTAAGAAGCAGTCAAGGCTCATGCTTTAAAATTCCTATAGTTGAGGAGAGCTCAGAGGTATTAATTGATTGGTTAAAGAAGAATGGATATAGAATCATACTCACAGACACAGATGCTGAAAAATACTATTATGAAGAAAATTTTGATGGCAAGCTAGCTATAGTTATGGGTAGTGAGCGCTATGGAATTTCAAGGGAATGGTATGACATAGGTGCAGAAATGATAAAAATACCGATGTATGGAGATTGTGATTCATTAAATGTTGGTATTGCTGCAACCTTGATACTATATGAAGCAGCTGTATGTAGAAATGTTGGAACAAGAAGATAGACTATTAATAAATGGCATGTACATAAAAGTACATGCCATTTATTGATTTTATATATCATATAGGAGAGAAAATTTATTTAAAGTTTATCTATTACTATTTAGCAAATGCCTTTTTCCAATTTTTAATGATTAGATTTTTTGCATTATTACAATATTCAAAAATAGCAATAAATGTATCAACAAAACTCACAATCCATGCTTCTGGAGATTTAGGAAGACCAAATGGAAACATATGACCTAAAATTATATCCTTCTCAGTTTCATTCAATTCAAAATGCTTAGAAGCATTCTTAAGAGCAATTTTAGGATGATTTATTGAGTGCATTATAGAGTCCTTTATTATACCTATATTGCTTTTTTTAATAAATTGATATAAATGAAAGTCATGAAGCAATGCCCCTCTGATACATGACCTCCAATCCAAATTACTTTTATATGCAATCAAATAAGAATAGTATGCAACCTTGATACTATGCTCATATACACTGTCATCATGGTGCTTGATTGACTTTGTCTGTTCATACTCATGATGAGAGGTTATTTCCTTTGCAATATTTGTAAATCTATAATCAACAATATTCATTATTTTTTTCCTTTCATAGCTTAAAACAAAAGCATTAAAATGTGAGCTTCATATAATATAATTATATTTTAAAAGAAAATTTTAATGCAATAAATTATTTACATGAAAAACAACATACATATAATAACATATTTTTTTAGCTTTTAAAAATGTAATATTTTCTATAAATACAAAATTTGACAAATTAAAAGCGCATTGAATTGATTATTCAATGCGCATATTTTCTATTGTTATTTATATTCTTTACCAAAATATGATGCAGGATTTTTTGTTACACCATATTTTCTTAATTCAAAATGTAAGTGAGGACCTGTACTAAGACCAGTACTTCCAACAGCAGCTATTACTTTGTTTTGGTAAACTTTTTCTCCAACTGAAACATATATTTTACTGCAATGTGCATATATTGTAGTCCAACCACCACCGTGATCTATTTCTACCATATACCCGTATTGACCATACCACCCAGCTTTAGTAACTGTACCACCATCAGCAGCCTTTATATCAGTACCTGATTTTGTTGCCATGTCGATACCTTTATGAGTACCTCCACTTCTTGAACCATAAGCTGAGCTAACATAGTAATTTGAAAGTGGCTTAGCGAGTATTCCAGTTCCAACCTTTGGAGGTGGATCTTGAGTTCCTATTAAAACAATTTTACTTGATGGTTGAGATATGTTTTCTCTTGAAATTTCTTCTCTTGCTATTTCAATACCATTTTGCTCAGTTATTATATACTCAACCTGATCCTTCCCCTTAACACCATTTACCTTAGTTCTTTGTTCATCTGAATACATATATGAAACTTTTTCATATTTAACATCAAATGCTATATCTTCTTCAACTGTAACCTTACGTGAAATATTTACATTAATAAAAGGCTTTGGTACTACTAAACTAAGAACATCATCTGGCATCAGTTTGTTTGGATTTGCACTTGGATTAGCTGCCATCAACTCGTCCATTGTCATGTTGTTTTTTTGAGCTATTCCCCAATATGTGTCACCTGATTGAACCTTATATTCAATCTTTTCATCAGTACCAATTAATATATATTCTAAAAGCTCTTCCTTGTTATCTAGTTCATCCTTTTCTATAGCAACAGCCTTAATTGAAATTTCTTCACTAAATTCAGCTTCAAGAATTTGCTCTGGATCGTATTTACTAGTAAAGTAATTCTTAACGTTATTTACTAGTTCATTTGCTTCATCCTCAGATTTTAAAACTCCAATAACTTCGCCATTTACGTATATTCCATAGCCTTGTGATTTAATATCAAGATTTGCTCTTAAAGAAGAATTTAATCTAACATCTGAAATTAGTTGACTATCATTTGCATTTGTTTCAACTAATCTAACCGAAGAAACAACAATTGATTCTGTATCGTACTTACTTCTATATTCATTTTGTAGCTTTTTAATCGCTAAATCAACGGTTTCACGCTCTCTTACTGTTCCTATCTCCTTATCATCTATATAAAGAGTATATCCTTTAGCACTGTAGTAGCTATTGATACTTTCTGTAGCAGATAATGAATTAAATAAAGAAAATCCTGTTAATAAGAATACAGAAACAAGAGTCAAGCATGCTGCGTTAATGCTATGAGCTTTATATTTTAATATGAATTTTGGCAATTTAATTTTTTTGAATAAATCAATTGATTTAGAAATTAAAACATTGTCTTTCTTAGCTAAAACCTTCATTTTCCTTTTAGCTTGAATTTTCTTTTTAATTTCTTCATTCTTAGTAACAATAACATACTTTGCGTTTTTGGTAATTATTGTTTTATCTTGCTTCGTAGACTTAATAAACGAATTGTCATCCTTCTGTGTGCTTTTCGCTTTATTTGCTTTTTGGTTTTTCATAATTCACTTCCTAATTTTTTATTTACCTATCTCAAAATTAAGAACCATAAGGTTTTTAAAAAGATTAGTATAATTTACTCTAAACCGAAAAAATAATTTTTATAATTTTACTTTTTTAAAAATTCTGTTATAATTAGAGTAATTAGTTTGAATAGATTTTTATTCCTCAGTTGAATATTACAATTATATTACAAATTATTTTTTATGTCAATAGTTTTTTGGCGAAATGTTTTCCTGAATTTTCAACAAAGTTCGTAACTTTCCAAATATCACAAGACGAGGAATAAATGGTTACATATATTATATGCAGTTAGGAGAAATTTATGAATTATTTTTTAGAAGAAATGAAATTAGACCTACAGGAAACCCCTATAGAAAATATATTTATTACTGATTTTATGCCATTAGCAGATGGGACCTATGTAAAGGTATATCTACTTGGATATAAATATGCCAATGATAAGGATGACTCAGAAAGCTTTAACAATGAGACTATAGCTAAGAATTTAAAGATTCCATTGGCTGATGTTCTAAATGCTTGGACTTTTTGGGAGTCGCAGGGGATTATTAAGAAGCACATGACAGACGATGAATACAACTACAAGGTAGAATTCATGAATTTAAAGCAGCTTTATGTGGACAAGATATATAAGCACTTATCACTCTCTGCAATAGTTACGGAAGATAAAAGCTATGTAAATAACAACGATTTGCTAGAGTTAAATAAGAACGATGAATATGTTCATATGCATAAGGAAATTGAAAAAATCTTTGGTAAGTTTATAAACATAAGCGATAAGAGAAGAATTAATCAGTGGACAAAGCAATATGAGTTAAGTCCTGAGATGATGATACAAGCATTTTCATATTGTGTAAATAATAAGAAGAAAAAAAGCATGAGTTATGTTGAAAAAACAATAGCTACATGGAATAGAGCAGGAGTAAAGGATTTGGATACACTTGCAGAGTTTTTAGAGACAAAGGAAGAAAGATACTCGATGTATTCAAGAATATCTCAGTCCTTAGGCTTCATCAACAGAGCCTTGACTGAAGGAGAAATGAATACTATTGATAAATGGTTTGATGAATATGGATTTTCAAAGGAAATGGTGTTAAAGGCATTAGAAAATTCAACAAAAATATCAAGCCCAAATATTAGCTACTTCGATGCAATTTTAGAAAATTGGTATAAGAAAGGCTATAAAACACCAGAGGATATAGTTGATGATAGAAAATCAGCAGCTAAAAAGGATGTACAAGCTGATAAAAAGGTAGCATCAAAAAATAAATTCCATAATTTTGAGCAAACTATATCAGAATATAGTGAAAAAGAAATGGAAGAAATAGCAAAAAGAAATTTAAAGAAAAAGCTCGAAAAATTAGGTATAACTGCCCAATCGGAGGAATAATATGAAGGAAATATTATTAAGAAAAATAAGAGATGAATACGATCAAAAGAGACTTAGGGCATTCAATGAAGCAGATAAGAGAAAAGAGGATATATACAAGGCATTACCGATACTAGAAGAGCTTGATAAGCAAATAGCTCTATCAGGCATTGAGCTATCAAAAATAGTATTATTAAAGCCGGATAACTTTGAAGAAGAGGTAATGATAATTCGAGCTAAAATAGATGCTTACAGAAATGATAAGAAGGAAATATTAAAGCAAAACAGCCTAAGTGAGGATGACTTTAAGCCTGTATTTGAATGTAAGTTATGTGATGACACTGGCTATACAGCCTCTCAAGAAAAATGTAGATGTTATAAGCAAAAAATAATTGAAAGTCTGTATGATATGTCAAACATTAAGCATAGACTGCAAAAGGAAAATTTCAATATGTTTGATATGTCAATATTTAGTGATGAAAAATACAAGGATGAAAAGCTAAGCCCTAGACAAAATATGAAAAATATACTCGAAGCCTGTGGCAATTTTTGTTTAAACTTTAGCAGCGATTCACCTAGTATGCTGTTTTATGGCACAACAGGAGTTGGCAAGACCTTTATGTGCAATTGTATAGCTGCAGAGCTTATTGAAAAGGGTAAAACAGTTATATACCAGACAGCATCTAATTTAATAGATGTGATAGAGGATCATAAGTTTAAAAGAACAGAGGAAACGAGCTTAAATAAGGAAAACTATAACTATTTATTTGAATGTGACCTATTGATAATTGATGACTTAGGAACTGAATTAAACAATTCCTTTACAAATGCTGAGCTTTTCAACATAATAAATACAAGGATGATAGCAGGTAAAAAGACTATAATATCAACTAATCTAACACTTGCTGATTTAGGCTCAGTATATTCAGAGCGTATAATTTCAAGAATATTTAATGAGTTTGCAATTTTTAAGTTCTATGGAAAGGACCTAAGATACATTTAGAGAGGATATGATATATTATGAAAATATTAGTTACAGGCTTTGAACCATTTGGTGGAGAAACAGTAAATCCAGCATATGAGGCAGTTAAGCTTTTGCCTGAGATTATAAAGGGTGCTAAGATAATTAAGCTGGAAGTACCTACTGTATTTGGCAAAGGTGCAGAAAAGGTCGAGAAAGCTATTGAAGAGTACATGCCTGATGCTGTTTTATGTATAGGACAGGCTGGAGGTAGGTCATGTATATCAATTGAAAGAATTGGAATTAATTTAAAGGAAGCACCTATACCAGATAATGAAGGAAATCAACCTATAGATGAGAAAATTAAAGAGGATGGTCAAAATGCATACTTTGCTACCTTACCTGTAAAGGCTATGGTAGAGAATGTTAGAAAAAACGGCATACCTTCTCATTTATCTTATACTGCAGGCTCTTATGTATGTAATGATTTAATGTATTCTGTACTATATATATTAGATAAAAAATATCCTCATATAAAGGGTGGCTTTATACATGTTCCGTTTGCTATAGAGCAGGTGGTAAATAAAGCAAATAATATAGCTAGTATGCCTGTTCAATATATTGCTAAGGGCTTAGAATATGCTATAGAAGCAATAGTAGATAACGAATCAGATATTAAGGAAGCAATGGGAAGTACAATGTAAAGCTTGTGAGGTTATAATAATGAATATAGAGTTTTTCCCAGCAGGGGACACCTCATTATTAATTAAATTTGGAGATGAAATAAAGGAAGAGACAGTAAGAGTAATCAATAAATTCAATAGCATGCTTAAGGCATGCAATAATGAAGCTATAATTGATACTATACCTTCATACTGTGCCTTGCTGATTAATTATAAGCCAGAATTATTAAAGTACGATACTATGATAGCATTCCTGAAGGACTTATCGAAAAACATCGATTTAGAGCTTTCACAGGACAAGGAAATAGTAGAGATACCTGTTCTGTATGGTGGAGATAAAGGAATTGATATCAATACTGTAGCTGAACATAATAAACTAAGAGCTGAGGATGTTATCAGAATACATACTGAACCTGAGTATTTAATATATATGCTAGGATTTACTCCTGGCTTTCCTTATCTTGGAGGAATGAATAAGAGAATAGCTACTCCAAGACTTGAAAAGCCTAGACTAAAAATTGAGGCAGGAAGTGTTGGAATAGCTGGAGAACAGACAGGCATTTATCCAATAAACTCTCCTGGTGGTTGGCAGATTATAGGACAAACACCTGTAGAGCTTTTTAATGTAAATAGAAGAGAGCCATTTCTATTAAAAGCAGGTCAATATGTTAGGTTTAAAGCAATTAATGAAGAAGAATTCAATAAAATAAAGGCTGATAACGAAGAAAATAGATTACTATATAATTCAACTGATTATAATCAAAATAAAAAAGGCTTTATAATCAGAAACAAAGGCTTTTTAACAACTATACAGGATAAGGGAAGATATGGCTATCAAGCCTTTGGAGTTCCTGTGTCTGGAGCTATGGATATATACTCTCTAAGCCTTGCTAATATACTTGTAGATAATGATTTAGATGAAGCAGTACTTGAAATTACTATGCTTGGTCCTACGATTGAATTCGCAGAGGATAATATTATTGCAATAACAGGTGCAAATCTAAGTCCTAGAATAAATGGCATTGAAGTAAGCATGAATACAGCCCTTGTTTGCCATAAAGGAGATATATTAAGCTTTAGTGGAATTAAATCTGGAAGCAGAGCATATATTGCCTTTACAGGAGGACTAGCTATTCCAGATATTATGGGTAGTAAATCAACATACATTAAAGCAGGCATAGGTGGATATAAAGGTAGAGCCTTAGAGAATAATGATGTGATAGGATTTAAAAATCCTAAGACCTATATAGAAAACTTAGAGCATAGATATATACAAAATCAGCTTGATTCTAATGAAATAGTCAAGCTAAGAGTAATTATGGGACCTCAGAATGACTGCTTTACTGAAGCTGGGATAAATACTTTTTTAAATAGTAACTATATGGTTTCTAATGAGTTTGATAGGATGGGTTTAAGACTTGAAGGAGAAATGATACAGCATAAAAGTGATGGTAATATTATATCAGATGGGATTGCATTTGGAGCGATACAGGTTCCATCTCATGGTATGCCAATAATAATGTTAGCAGATAGACAAACAGTAGGTGGATACACAAAAATAGCTAATGTAATCTCTGTAGATCTACCTAAAATAGCTCAAGCTAAGCCTGGTGATAAAATAAGCTTTGAGCAAATAAGCATTGAAGAAGCACAGGAGCTGTATATAAATCAATTGACAGAACTAGAAGCAATAAAAACAAGCCTTAAACAAGGCCTTGGAAGTGAATATAAACACTATAAAATATCTGTAAATAATAAAACATATGATGTAAAAATAGGTGAAATAAAATAAAACTGGTTGAAATCAACCAGTTTTTTAAAATTGTGTCGCTTTTTTATGCCACCGTTTTAGTAAGGTTAACAGCCCATTTACCACTCTTGTATCTTATGAGTCCTAAGATCACCCTAGTTAGCTGCTCTAATTGAACAAATAAGAATACCAAGGCTACATCTTGAATTTTAAGAGCATTAACAGCAAAGAATGCTAAAGGTAGGCCTACTGACCACATTATTCCGCTATCAAGGAAGGTTAGCATCTTACTGTCTCCACCTGCTCTAAGAGAAGCAAATACAATTACTATGAAAAGCCTTAAGGAAATTTTAATAGAGAATACCCTTACAATAGTAACAGCATTTGCAAATACATTAGGATCCTTAAGACCAAACAATGATACCATTGGAGATGCAAAGCTCACAACAGCAATTGTAGATACTATTGCTAGAATAGCAGACATTCCGATAAAATAATTTCCTTCCTGCTTTGCCTTATCAATATCTCCACTTCCAAGAGTGTTACCAAGAATAACGGCTGTTGCTGTTGATATACCCATAACTACAAAGAAGAAAATATCGCTTATTTTAGCTCCAACATAATATGCTTCCATTGAGTTAGTTCCAAGAGCTCCAAAGGCCTTGATAAATAATGTGCTACCAAATCCAAACATAAGCTCATTGAAAATTAAAGGAGAAATTCTTCTCATTACTGACGTGACAAATTTCACATCAAAACCAAACATTTCTTTAAAGCTTCCAATGAAGGCTTGATTTGTTTTAATAGCATAAACAATATGTATAAGTAGTGCTAAACATTGTACTATAAGAGTTGCATATGCAGCACCCTCAACACCGAGCTTTGGAAAACCAAAATTTCCGAAAATTAAAAGATATTTTAATAGAATTCCTATTAACATTGTCAAGGTACTTACAAATAAAGGAACCTTTGTATTGTGTACTGTACGATATACATAGCCAAATGCATAGGCTAAGGTGCTTGGGATAAATGAAAATCTTAATATATTAAGATACATCCCACCATACTTAATAACTTCTGGATCATCAAGATAAAATTTTATTATCTGAGGTCCAAAAAGTGTTGATATAATCATAAATATTAAGCCTATTAAAAATGTTAAAACTAATGACAAGCCAAAGCTTCGTTTTAAATTTTTGTGGTCCTTAGCTCCAAAAAACTGTGCACAAAAAATTCCTGTTCCACTTACCGCTCCAAAGGAAACTGTCACTGCCAATGTATCTAATTGTGCAGCTGTACCTACAGCACTTACCATACCTATCCATGATACCATAAGTGAATCTACAATACCCATACTCGATGCTAAAATGGATTGAAGTGCTAAAGGAATAGCAATAGAAGCTGCCTTTTTATAAAAACTCAGTGGTGCAAAAAATTTCTTCATTTAAAAATGTTTCCTTTCTTATTAAGACGATAAATTTTTAATTTTTATATTCTCTGATTCAAAAGACTCTCTTATTCTTTTGACAAATTCAACTGCCTTTAAATTATCTCCATGAACACAAATTGAATCAGCCTTTATATTAATTACCTTGCCATTTATACTTTCAACTGTACCCTGCTTAATCATTTGAATTGCTCTTTTTATGACAAAATCAGTATCTTTAATCATAGCTCCTTCAGTACCTCTAGGGACTAATGTGCCATCATCCATATATGCTCTGTCAGCAAATACTTCATTTGCTGTCTTTAAACCAACAGCTTTACCAGCAACTATCATTTCAGAATTAGCAAGACCAAGTAAAATTATATTTTTATCAACCTCATAAATAGCCTCAGCTATTGCTCTAGCATATTCATAATATACAGCTGCCATGTTATACATAGCTCCATGTGGCTTAAGATGCTGAACCTTAACACCATGAGAAGCTGATATAGCCATAAGTGCACCTAATTGATATTTAACATACATCTTTAATTCATTAAAGCTTAAACTCATGTTTCTTCTACCAAAGCCCATTAAATCATTATATCCAGGATGTGCTCCAATACCAACACCCATTTCCTTAGCCATTTTGACTGTTTTATCCATTATAATAGGGTCGCCAGCATGCCAGCCACAAGCTATATTAGCAGAAGATACATATTTTAAAATTTCACTATCCATACCTATAGTGTAATCTCCAAAGCTCTCTCCTAAATCGCTGTTTAGGTCAATTGTGTACATATTTATCACCTCAGCAAGATTATAGCATAAGTATATAATTAAAAAAACAAAAATCGTGGACAATAAAAAATAATTTTTTAAAATAAAAAAAATCTCTCTCATGTAAATGAAAGAGATTTTAATTTTTATATAATTATACTCCCATGAAGCCTGCAAATAACAGACAGCCTGAAACAATAATACCTGATACAATTAATGCAACCACACAATAACCCATAATGTCTCTTGCACCAAGCTTTGCAAGTCCAAGTGCTGGAAGAGCCCAGAATGGTTGTAACATATTTGTCCATGCATCACCCCAAGCAATTGCCATAGAAGTAAGTGCTGGAGATACTCCTATTTTAGCTGCTGCTGGAAGCATTATCGGAGCTTGCACTGCCCATTGTCCACCACCTGAAGGTACGAAGAAGTTTACAATACCTGCACTGAAGAATGTAAATAGTGGGAATGTTGTTTGATTAGAAATATTAACAAACGCCTCACTGATAACACCAGCAAAAGACTGTCCTGTAACTGCATTAGCACCAACCATAAGTCCTTGAATACCTGCATAGAATGGGAATTGAAGAATTATACCACCTGCACCCTTTGCAGCATCTGTAATAGCTCTTACATAGCTGATTGGTGTCTTGTGGAATAATACACCAAGAACTAGGAAAATCAAGTTTACAGTGTTAAGGCTTAAGCTAAATGTTCCATTTACAATCTGATAGATTATGTAAGCTGCACCTAATACAACAACACATAGACTTAAAATAACACTGTTCTCCATTTTTTCTGCTGGAGTTTCTGGTTTTTTGTATACCACAACTTCATCTTCAAGAACTGCTGGATCTACAACAACTGTATCTTCTTTAGATGGATGCATCATTGCATTAATAATTGGAAGAGCGATTAATATTAATAAACAAGCAACTATGTTCCAAGGTGCAAATACAGTTTGTGCTGTAGAAATAGACTCTGTTATTACACCACCAGTTTGTGCAACTACTGCATCATTTACAGCTGCTATAGTAAGAGGTATAGAACCAGAAATACCTGCGTGCCATACAACGAATCCTGAGTATGCAGATGCAATCAAAAGACGGTAATCAACTGTTTTAAGCTTCTTAGCAATTTCCTTTGCTAGGATAGCTCCAACAATAAGACCAAATCCCCAGTTTAGCCAACAAACTATAAGTGCTACAAAAGTTACTAAAAGAATTGCTTGTACTGGTTTCTTTGGTATTGAAGCAAGCTTCTCTAAACCTTTCTTTACAATTGGGGCACTTGCCATTGCAGAACCAAGTACCAAAACTAGAGCCATCTGCATTGAGAATAATAATAGTCCCCATACACCATTACCCCAGTGTTTAACCATATCAAGTGGACCTTGATCTGTTAAAGGCATTGCCACGATAAATACGAATGCTGTTAATAAAATACAGAAGATAAATGGATCAGGTAACCATCTTTGTACAATATTAACGAAAAATTTTGATATTCTTTTCATAGAACATCCCAAGTTGTTTTAATATATTAAATAATAATTACATTTGTTTAAGATTTTCACTAATAATTAGTGTACATTCTGTTGCTTCCTGAATTTGCTCTATTGTAAATTCAGGATTGTATTCTGTTAATAACAGACCGTTGTCTGTTACTTCAATAACACCCATTTCTGTTATAATTAAATCTACTGCACCTTTAGCTGTAAGTGGCAATGTACATTCTTTTAAAATCTTGTGTTTACCTTTATTAGTATGTTCCATTGCAACAATTACTTTCTTTGCACCTACAACAAGATCCATTGCTCCACCCATTCCAGGAACCATTTTTCCTGGGATTTTCCAGTTAGCTAAGTTACCCTTTTCATCTACTTGTAATGCTCCAAGAACAGTAGCATCAACGTGACCACCTCTTATAATTCCAAAAGATGTGCTACTATCAAAATAGCATCCACCTGGAACTATAGAAACATATTGACCGCCCGCATTAACTATTTCTTTATCTATTTTGTCAGCCTCTGGAGTAGGTCCTAATCCTAAAAATCCATTTTCAGATTGGAAAGTTATATCTATACCTTCTGAGATATAGTTTGCTACTAATGTTGGAAGACCTATACCTAGATTAACAACATTACCATCCTTTAGTTCTTTTGCAACTCTTTTTGCAATAAATTGTTTAATATCTACAGCCATTATTTGTCACCTCCTACTATATAGTCAACAAATATACCTGATGTCATAACATCATCTGGATCAATTTCACCTATTTCAACTATTTTTTGAGCATCAACTATAACAGTATCAGCAGCCATAGCCATTATAGGGTTAAAGTTTTTAGTAGTTTTATTGTAAACTATATTACCTTTTTTGTCGACAACACTACCATATAATAAAGCAACATCTGCTCTTAAAGGTAATTCTAATAAATATTCTTTACCATTAATCACCTTTTTTTCTTTTCCGTTTTCTACTTCAGTGCCAACTCCAGTAGGTGTATAGAATCCGCCAAGACCATAACCACCACATCTTACTCTTTCAGCTAAAGTACCTTGAGGAACTAATTCAACTATTGTTTCACCAGAATTCATTTGGTTACCTGTTTCAGGGTTAGTACCTATGTGAGATGCAATAATTCTTTTGAATTGTTTTGCAACAACCATTTTACCAACTCCTCTATCAGGGAAGCCTGTATCGTTACAAATCAAAGTCAAATTCTTTACTCCCTTTTCAACTAATGCATCAATCAATCTTTCAGGAGTACCGTTAGCTAAAAATCCACCAACCATTATGGTCATGCCGTCTTCAATCTTATCAACGGCTTCTTTAATTGAAATTATCTTGTTCATATTATCATTCCTTTCTTTAAATTTATTCACAATATTTATACTTTCCAATTTATTGAATTATATTATCTATATAGACATTAATAATTTAATTTTATAAAAATTTTTGTGAA
>JBPOHM010000114.1:0-6946 GCA_052035585.1 Bacillota bacterium | reverse complement strand
AAGAATTGGAAGTACATAGTTTATTATTCTAAATAAAAATATTATTATGTTAGGTAATGTTGTTAATGTCATTACAAGATTAATTATGTATTTTCCACCTACAATAAACACAAGAACTAGTTGAAAGGATATCATAAGTGCTAGTATAAATAACACACCAAAAAATCTCATAATAATGAAATTTTTTCTGATATCTGAGCCATATGCTTTATTTATTCCTTTGATTATACCAACACTACTAGAGGAAGCAGACCATAAAAGAACAATAATACTAGTAGAAAAATAACGCATCTTGTAGCTAGTAACAGAATTGCTGATAATATCAAATATCAAATCATAAACCTGGGCAGGAATAAGGTGCTTTACCTCATTAAGTATTTTATATAATAAGTCTGAGCGTTGACTTAAAAGTATTACAATTAAAAGTATAAATGGGAATATAGCAAGTATTATGTAATATGAAAATTGAGCGCTTAAAGCAAAAATATCATCATTAAATATTTTTCTAATAAATTTTTTTACTAAATTAAGCTTCTATATTAACCTCCCAAAACATTTTATTGTTATTATTATATGATATATATAAAATATACAAAATATCACTATTACTATTATATCACTTTAGAAAGGATATGCAAATGATAATAAATCAAAATAAATTAAATTATAATACAATAAAGGATTATTTAAATACTGAGTTTATTGGAAGAAATATTATTCATTTTGATGAGCTTGATTCAACAAATAATTATGCTAAAAGTATAGCAAATGATTTAGAAGGAGAAGGTCAAGTAGTTATAACTGAAAAGCAATTAAACGGGCGTGGCAGACTAGGCCGACAATGGATATCACAAAATGATAATGGTATCTGGATGAGTATAATTTTAAAGCCTAATATAAATATTGAAGATGTTTCTAAAATTACACAAGTTGCTGCAGCTGCAATTAATTTAGGACTATTATCACAAGGTATTAAAACAGAAATAAAGTGGCCAAATGATATAATTTTAAATAATAAAAAGACCTGTGGAATTTTAGTTGAGATGAATACTAACACAAATAATTTTGAAAAAGGTAAAATAAATTTTGTTATTGTAGGTATTGGTATAAATGTAAATAATGGTATAGAGGATTTCCCAGAAGAATTAAGATATATAGCTACATCATTAAAAATTGAAGAAAAAAAGGAATTTAAAAGAAATATAATAGTAGCAGAGGTTTTAAACAACTTTGAAACGCTTTATACATCCTTTGTAAATGGTGATTTTTCAAAATCCTTAGATATATGTAAAAAGAATTCATACATATTAGGAAAGGAAATTAATCTTATGAAAAATCAAGAGACTATAGAAGCTAAGGCACTTGATATAAATGAAAATGGTGAGCTTGTTGTGATGTATGAAAATGGGGAAATTGACAATATAATCTCTGGAGAAATTTCAGTTCGAATTAGAAAAAATTAATAATAGGGCTTGTATCATATAATTGATAGTGCTATAATATAATCGCTGTTTATTATTAAATAAAAAATTAAAATAAAATATTCAATCAATTGGTCTTTTCTATCGAAAAAGACTTTAATTTTGTAATTTTGACTTTATATCAAAAAGTAAGTCAATGAATCGTCAGTAGTTGTCATCGATAAGGAGGAAAAAATGTATAAAATTAAAAGGGCAGAATTTTTAAATGATGTTACCTACTTAATGGAGGTAGAGGCTGAACATATAGCAAAATCCTGCCAACCTGGTCAGTTTTTAATTGTTAAAATTGATGAAAAGGGTGAAAGAGTACCTTTAACAATATGTGATTATGATCGTGTAAACGGGACAGTTACAATAGTTTTCCAAATTTTAGGATCTTCAACAAAAAGAATGGCTGAATTAAAAGCTGGAGATTACTTTAGAGATTTCGTTGGACCTTTAGGTGTTCCTTCGGAATTTGTAAATGAAGATATAAATGAACTAAAGCATAAAAAAATATTATTTGTTGCTGGTGGAGTTGGTGCAGCACCAGTTTATCCTCAAGTAAAATGGATGCATGAGCATGGTATTAAGGCTGATGTTATAGTTGGTGCTAGAAGTAAAGATATATTAATACTTGAAGATCAAATGAGAGCTGTTGCAGGTAATTTATATATTACTACAGATGATGGTTCTTATGAAAGGAAAGGGCTTGTTACAGATGTTATAAAGGATTTAGTTTTAAATCAAGGTATCAAATATGATGTTGTAATTGCTATAGGCCCTATGATAATGATGAAATTCGTTTGTTTAACTACAAAAGAATTAGGAATTAAAACTATTGTTAGCTTAAATCCTATAATGGTTGATGGAACTGGAATGTGCGGCGCTTGTCGTGTATCTATTGATGGAGAAATTAAATTTGCTTGTGTTGATGGACCAGAGTTTGATGGACATAAAGTTAATTTTGACGAAGCAATGAAAAGACAACAAATGTATAAGTCGGAAGAGGGAAGAGCAGCATTGGAAAAAGAAGAGGGAGATACTCACCATCATGGAGCATGTGGAGTAAATGCTGATGAAGAAAAAAGAGATATGTATAAAAGAGTTCCAGTTAGAGAGCAAGACCCTCAAGTAAGATCTACAAATTTTGAAGAGGTTTGCTTTGGGTATAATATGGAAGAGGCAATATTAGAGGCTGAGAGATGCTTAAATTGTAAAAATGCAAAATGTATCCAAGGTTGTCCAGTTTCGATAAATATTCCAGCATTTATTACTGAAGTGAAATCAGGAAATATTAAATCTGCCTTTGACATAATTAATGAATCATCATCATTACCAGCTATTTGTGGTCGTGTATGTCCTCAAGAATCTCAATGTGAAAAGAATTGTATAAGGGGAATAAAAGGTGATTCAGTTGCTATAGGTAAGCTTGAGAGATTTGTTGCTGACTGGGCTAGAGAAAATAATATAAGTCCTGTTAAACCTGAAAAAACGAATGGTAAAAAGGTTGCTGTTATAGGTGCAGGACCTGCAGGACTTACTTGTGCAGGAGATTTAGCAAAGCTTGGTTATGAGGTTACTATATTTGAAGCCTTACATGAGCCTGGTGGAGTATTGGTTTATGGGATACCAGAATTCCGTTTACCAAAAGAGAAGGTTGTAAATGCTGAAATTGAAAATGTTAAGAAGCTAGGTGTTAAAATAGAGACAAATGTAATAATCGGTAAGACAGTAACAATAGACCAATTAGAAAAAGAAGGATATTTAGCAGTATTTATTGGTTCAGGTGCAGGTCTTCCTAACTTCATGGGAATACCTGGAGAAAATGCAAATGGTGTATTTTCAGCTAATGAATACCTAACAAGAAGTAATTTGATGAAGGCATTTAGACAAGATTATGATACACCTATATTCAAGAGTAAAAAGCTAGCTGTTGTTGGTGGTGGAAATGTTGCTATGGACGCAGCAAGAACAGCAAAAAGACTTGGTGCAGAGGTTTATGTAATCTATAGAAGAAGTGAAAAAGAATTGCCTGCAAGACTTGAAGAGGTACACCATGCTAAGGAAGAAGGTATAATATTTGAGATGTTAACTAATCCAACAGAAATACTAGTTGATGAAAAAGGATGGGTTAGAGGTATCAAATGTATTAAAATGGAGCTAGGAGAGCCAGATGCTTCAGGTAGAAGAAGACCAATAGAAGTACCTAATTCAGAGTTTGAAATTGAAGTGGATTCTGTTGTAATGGCATTAGGAACATCGCCAAATCCACTTATATCTTCAACTACTGAGGGACTTGAATTAAATAAGCATAAGTGCTTAATTGTCGAAGAGGGTGGACAAACTACAAGACAAGGTGTATTTGCTGGTGGTGATGCTGTAACTGGTGCTGCAACTGTTATTCTAGCTATGGAAGCAGGAAAAATAGGAGCAAAGGGAATACACGAGTATTTATCAAAAAATTAAAATTATATTGATAAAAAATAACTTGGCATAGTAAAATATGCCAAGTTATTTTTTATAAAGTAAAAAAGCAAAACTTGTTTTACTTTTAAAATTTTATATGGAATTTTAAGAAAATATATAGTATAATACTTGAAGTGTATATAACAAACTAGAATATTATTGTATAAATTGAGTTAAAATGAAAGGAAAATATTAATGAAATTAGGTATAGTTGGTTTACCGAATGTCGGTAAAAGTACATTATTTAACGCGATAACATCAGCTGGAGCTGAATCTGCAAATTATCCATTTTGCACTATTGAGCCAAATATTGGAGTTGTAAGTGTTCCAGATAAAAGATTAGATTTTTTAGCAGAAATGAGCAAGTCTAAAAAAATAGTTCCAACAGCTATTGAGTTTTTTGATATTGCAGGATTAGTTAAAGGAGCTAGCAAGGGTGAAGGCTTAGGAAATAAGTTTTTATCTCATATTAGAGAGGTTGAGGCTGTTGTTCATGTTGTAAGATGCTTTGATGATGAGAATGTTGTTCATGTTGAAGGTACAGTAGATCCTCTTAGAGATATTGAAATAATAGAGCTAGAATTAATATTAGCAGATTTAGAGGTTTTAAATAAGAGAATTGAAAGACTTACAAAGGCTCTTAAGGGTGATAAGTCAGTGTTACCTGAATTAGAATTATCACAAAGAGTTTTAAAATGCTTAGAGGAAGAAAAGCCTGCAAGATCATTAGAATATACAGAGGAAGAAGCAAAGGTATTAAGAACATTTAATCTTATTACAGCTAAACCAGTATTATATGCAGCTAATGTTTCTGAAGAATTTATTGCTAATCCAGAGGATTGTAAATACGTTCAAATTGTAAAGGAATATGCAGAAAGTGTAAATTCTGAGTTAATAGTAGTATGTGGTCAAATAGAAGCAGAAATATCTGAGCTTGATAGAGAAGAAAAATTAGAATTTTTAAGAGAATTAGGATTAGAAGAGTCTGGTCTTGATAAACTGATAAGAGCAAGCTATCATTTGCTTGGACTTATAAGCTTCTTAACTACTGGTCCTGAGGAGACAAGAGCATGGACAATTAAAAGAGGAACTAAAGCACCACAGGCAGCCGGTAAAATTCATAGTGATATAGAAAGAGGCTTTATTAGAGCTGAGGTTACCTCATATAAGGATTTAGAAGAGTGTAAATCACAGCTTGTTGCAAAGGAAAAGGGCTTAACAAGACTAGAAGGCAAGGATTATGTAATGCAAGATGGAGATGTAGTGCTTTTCCGTTTCAATGTATAAAATCGCAATTTATTGCGATTTTTTTATATCGTTTTATTTTATTTTATAAATTAAGTTTAAACATGTAGTTTAGATGGTATAATAGTATATATATAACTATTACGGAAGGAGATGATTTTTTGACAGAGAAAATCGTTGATTTTAATAAAACTGTATATGAATTATGTATAGACAATGATGAAATACCAACTATACTTGCTGAATTAGGCTTTAAAGATATAACTAAGCCTGGGATGATTTCCACTGCTGGAAGATTTATGACTATTAACAAAGGTGCAGCACTTAAAAAAATTGACATAGAGCTAATAAAAGAAAAGTTTGAAAATCTAGGTTATAAGGTTATAGGAGGATAGTAATGAGTCAAGATATTAACAACAGAGAATATCGTAAGGAAGTTATTAAAGAAATAATCAAAGAATTACATCAAGGAAAAACAGTAAACGAAGTAAAGCATAAGTTTGAAGAAGCTTTCAAGGATGTAACAGCTAAGGAAATATCCGATGCTGAACAAGCACTAATTAAAGAAGGACTCCCAATTTCAGAGGTTCAAAGATTATGTGATGTGCATTCTGAGGTTTTTAAGGGCTCAATAGAAGAAATCCATAGTGAAAAGGATCCTTCAAAAATCCCTGGACATCCTGCAAATACATTAAATCTTGAAAACAGAAAATTGGAAAGTATAATCAAGAATAATATTATGCCTTACATAGAAGTTACATCAGATGTGAATTCTATAAATAATCTAAGAAATGGATTTAATGATTTATGGGCAATAGATATTCACTATTCTAAAAAGGAAAATCTCCTATTCCCTTACATGGAGAAATATGGTATAGATGCTCCGCCAAAGGTAATGTGGGGAGTAGATGATGAGATTAGAGATGAGTATAAAGAGATAAAAAAATTATTAGATTCAAAAAATGAAATAGATGAAGAATTTAAACAAAGAATACAACGCTTTATAAGTAAAGTTGAGGAAATGATATTTAAAGAAGAAAGCATTATGCTTCCTATGCTTTTTGATACCTTGACACAGGATGAGTGGAAAAAAATAGCCGATGAGAGCAAGGAAATTGGTTTTATAATAGATTATGTTCCAGTTTGGACTCCTAAGGTTCAGGATAAATCTGCTGAAGTAGAAATGAAAAAGGAAGATAGTGAAGGAACTATAAAGCTACCATCTGGAGTATTTACTATAGACGAATTAGTGGCTATGCTTAATACTTTACCATTTGATATTACATTTGTAGATAAAAACGATAATGTAAAGTATTTCTCTCAAAGTGCAGAAAGACACTTTGCAAGAACAAAGACTATAATAGGACGAAATGTATCAAACTGCCATCCACCTCACAGTGTTCATATAGTTCAAAAAATTGTTGAGGATTTAAAGGCTGGTGTTAAGGACCATGAAGATTTCTGGATTAAAATGGGTGAAAAGTACATTTTCATTAGATACTTTGCTGTAAGAGATGAAAAGGGTGAGTATCTAGGTGTAGTTGAAGTAACTCAAGATATTAAACCTATCCAAGATATAACAGGTGAAAAGAGACTAATGTCATAGATAAGTAGCTTTAACTTAAAAATATAAGTATAATAAAAGGTGTTCTAGCAGAACACCTTTTATATAATATAATTAATATCTGTATTCAACAGGATATTTTTCTTTTAATTAATTTTGCTTTTCTGTATTTGTCTTGCTTTGTTTATCAATTTTTAACTTGTTTATT
>JBPOHM010000051.1:0-1573 GCA_052035585.1 Bacillota bacterium | reverse complement strand
TCCAAGATATGTCGTCTTCTAGGGTATACTCTTCTCTAAAAGTTCTTACCTCACGAATTATATATCCTGATTTAGGTATAATATTTAACTGTAGGTTAGTAAAACCATAAACCTTAATAGTTGTATCTTCTACAATCACAGAACCATCTTTTTTAATTATTCCTTTTTCTTCTACATCTACCTTAACAGTAACTTCATAAACAGTACGTACCCATTTATCATCGGTAGCATTATATTCAAATTCTCCGTCTAATAGTAATATTGTTTCTATAGACTCTAAATTATCATACAACTCTAATCCACCAATAATTAAATTATCATACTCTTGTTCAACAGGATGACCAGGTCTACTTGTAGGATCATATAATAATATCCTAGCATTTCCTTTTCCTATAATACTTCCACTATTATAAACACTAGAACCTTCAGCAACTACTAAGTTACCACTAATATTAATATCACTATTATTTTGAAGCTTTGATATATTAGCAAAAAGTACTTCTCCGTCGATTTTAAATGTACCGTTGTTTTCAAGTTCAGTATAATCGTGAATATCACCTTGTGTAGCACTTAAAAATTCTATACTTCCTTGCATGCTAGTTTCACTTCCAGGTTCTACTGTGATAGTACCATTATTAACTATTTTCATACCCATAACAGTTAATTTAGCTCCAGAAGTAATTGTTATAGCTGCATCTGTTGTAACATATATTGTTTTTCCTGGAATCCTAAACTCGTCTTCTTCATCAATTATTAAGTTCCCATTTGCATTTTTATCTATATATTCTATATAATAATTGCCGTCTTCCCTTAAATAAGGATCTAACAAAGGGTTTCCTTCTCCTCCAGGTTCACCTCCACCGCTTGAAACTAGCCATTTTTCTGATACAGAATCATAGCTAAAATATCCACTTGGATCACCCAACGGTTCAGTTGCTTCTGCATTCTCATAAAAAGTAATTCCTGTAATATTCAGCAAATTATCACTTGGATTGTCTAAATTAATCTGCCCATTATCTCCGCCTATAAAGGTACCATCATTGTTAATTGTAGAACCACTAGCAAAGCGCACTGTACCATTACTTATATTAGTTGTAGATTCGCTATAATTTACTAACTCAGAGTCAATTATTTCAACAAATCCATCTATTGTAACTTGTCCATAGTTATTAAATACACTAGTATTTCTAATTTCCGATCTTCCATTAACTGTAATAAGACCATTGTTAGTAAGGTTTCCAGAATCTGTTAATTCTAGCATGCCTTCTTCTATACTTTCACCAGAACCTTGTACTTCAACAATTATTGTACCATTGTTATTTAGAGTCATTCCTTGTAGTTGAACTCGTCCATTAGATTTGATAGTAAGGGTAGCATTATCGTTAATAGTTACAGTACCACTATTAAGATTAACTGAATTAGATTCATCAATTGTTACGTTTGCATTTATTATATAATTGTTTGAACCTGCGTCATAAAAATCTGCAAAACCACCTGCAGTATTTCCTCCAGGTTCTCCACCACCACTTGCTCTAAGCCATTTTGTACTATCACTATCATACACAAACTGTCC
>JBPOHM010000238.1:0-6303 GCA_052035585.1 Bacillota bacterium | reverse complement strand
GCAGCATGATGAAACTCATCTACTATTATATAATCATAAAAATCAGCAGATGTTTTACTAGTAAAATCCTGAGAATTAAAGGTTTGTATAGAGATAAATAAATAGTCTATACTATCTGGCTTATAATTACCAACAAACATTTCACCAAAATTATAATCTTTAAGAATACCCCTAAACGTATGCAAGCTTTGTTTAAGTATTTCCTCTCTATGTGCAACAAACAAAAGGCGACACGGTAAATTTGAATTTTTATTTCTAAATCTTTTATAGTCAAAAGCTGAAATTACAGTTTTACCAGTACCAGTAGCAGCAACAACCAAATTTTTATAATATCCCCTAATGCTACGTTCAGCATCTAGCTTATCTAAAATCTCCTGTTGATATGAATAAGGTACAATATTAAAAGTATAAAAATCCTGATTATTAATATAAAATTTCTCAGCTTTCAAAGCTTTTGAAAGTCTGCTCCTTTGGTCCTCACAATAATACTCAAATTCACTACTATTCCAATAGCTTTCGAATGTAGCTTTTATTTTATCTATTGTTTCCGGTAAGTCTTTTTTTGTTACTTTCAAATTCCACTCAAGCCCACTTGAAATAGCTGAATTTGATAAATTTGATGACCCTATATAAGCAGTTGTAAATCCTGTATCGCGATAAAAAATATATGTTTTTGCATGTAATCTTGTACGTTTTGTATCATAGCTTACCTTTACTTTAGCGTTAGGTAGCTTACTAAGTTCTTCAATAGCTTTTATATCAGTTGCTCCCATATAAGATGTTGTTATGATTCGAAGCTCCCCACCGCTATGTGTAAACTCTAATAATTCATTAATAATTAAACGCAAGCCACTCCATTTAATAAAAGATACAAGCATATCAATTCTATTAGATGATACTATTTCTTTTTTTAGTTCAGTATATAACTGTGGCTCATGGATAGAACCTGTAAATAAACTACTATGTGCCAAAGAAGTTTCTGGACGTATAGGTGTTAATTTATCAAATAATGAGTTAATATTATTTTTCTTATCTATAAGAGCAAGAAGCTGTTCAGCGCGCTCAGAAATTTTAAGCGCATTAAAATCAGCTTCCTTTGTTTCATTTATTATTGTATTAATAATTTTATTAACAAGTAATATTTTATTAGATACATCTCCGTCATTATCATATAAACTGTCTAAGCAATTTTTTATTACATCAGAAATATATTGAGCAAGTATTTTTGAACTTTCTGCTTTGTCTATAGGAACAGTATAATGGAATTTGTCAGTTAGTTTTTTTATTTCCTCATCTATTTTTTTATTAATTATTTGTTCATACAATCCATCTTTTAACATATACTTTACCTCTAATAAAATAATATATTTTATTTATTTTAGCATTTTAAAAGAAATAAAACAATATTAGAAATTTATCGTCAATATTATGATTACATCTGCTCAAACATAGATTGTGCATAAACTTTAATATCATTTGGATTAAGCATATTATATTTTTCTTTTATAGAACTAAAATATTTACCAATTAACTCTTTTTTGATGATTTTATTAGATGTTGTATTTTTTGGCAATTCTCCTCTAGTTAACAACCATGGCAACTCAGAATGTGTAAAATTCTCAAGTACCTTTCCACTATAACAGCAAATATTCTTAATAACACTATCCAAAATTGATTTTTCATATGAAGTAAATACTGATTCATTGAAATCATAATTACCTTCAATTGTATCAAATTTATAATCTCTATATCTAAAATAAATATCCCTATACACTGGTCCATGTACCCATGCTTCACAATCTTCAGAAAATAAAAATGTTTTATAAAATGCATAATAAAAACCCTGAACGTAATATAATGCTTTCTGTAGTGCTAATGGTGTGATATCTTCACATTGATTTAATATATATTCAATAGAAAGATCTATTTTGAATTTTGTAACAGCTATCTTTCCTAATAGTATATCTACTGCTCTTTTACTTTTTTCATATGGTGCTAGAGTTTGTAAATTTCCTTTATTTTTATCAAGAAGCATAGAATAATAGTATGGATCATTATAAACTTTTTTTAAAATTTCTGAATATTGTTTTGACGGTATATCTCCATCACAATAACGGGAAAAGGTGTGTTCTCCCCAGCCAAGCAACAGCGATAGTGGACGTTTTCCAATATCATATTTTTCTGGTATTGCTAAAATCACATCAAGAGATATGATATCATTCTTTGTCCTATAAGCATCATACAAAGCATTTAAATTAAAATCATTTATTTCATCAACATAAACTTCTGAGTTACAGTCTTTACAGTACGCTTCTTTACCTTTATATAAATATTTTTCACCTTTAATACTACCTTCCAATTGCTTTTCAACCACTATAAAAGAAACATAATTTCTACATTCTTCACAGAATACTTTTTTTTCACACATAACATAATCCTCCTTCCTAATTATTACTTATTTAAACTTGTAATTAATTGGTTTATTTAATCTATGAAATGATATTACTACAGCATAATTTTCATTTGATTTATCAATTAAATTAAATTTTATATATACATTAACCATTTCTTCAATATCATCAGCATTAAATAATTTAACCTGTGGAACAAAAACATATAAAACTTCATGTTCATATCCAATTTTAATGTTCTGCAATGTATAACAAAAATCCTCAACTTTAATACTCAATAAAATATTTTTTTGCTTTACACTACGAATATTATATTCATTTATAAATTTTATATTTTCTTGTCTATTTCTATTTAAAGAAATAGTATAATTATTATTTATAATACAATCTTTTATTTTATTAAGTACTTCATTTATTTGCTCTTTTGTATAGTCCTGTTTATAATAAACTTCCATTGCACCACCCCTTTTGATACAATGATACATTATTATATGTTGTTTGTCAATAAAAATGTACCAATTGGTACATTAATTATAATTTTTAAATATTATTTATATAAAAAATACTGTTATAATGCAATATTTCAAGCAGTATAACAGTACTTTATTATATATATTATTTATTTGAAGGGTATTTCTTAACTAATTCATCTAATATGCCAAGATATTTTTCTTGAACAGCATTTTCTTCAGCTTCCTTTTCAAAGCCTCTAACAAGCTCATCTACAGATTCTAATACCTCTGGTGGCAGATTTTTCTCTGCAAATTTGAATACTGCATTATTTTCCTTCTCTATGTGTCTTGTTAAATGATTTGCATATCCAACTGCACCGGCTATTATTCCAACCTTGTGAATTGTTTGTGGATTATCTCTATATTTATAAAGGGCTGTTTCAAAATCAGAAATAAAAAGTCTACCGAAATCATGCTCTACAAGCATTCCGTGATTTACAAGCTTTTCTGCAAGCACACCTAGGTTTTCAGTCATTTTTGCAAATAATATAACTTCTTCTTTTCCATGATGATGTTTGTCAGCATAGTTTCTAGCAAATTGTATCATTTTTTCAAAGTCTTCTATGTTTACTTCAGCACCATTTACTATTTCACAGCAAGCATTTCTTATTACTTCTAATAATTTTAATATGTTGTCGTGTTCTTTTACCATCAATTCTATACTATACATATTTATTTCCTCCTAATGGTGTTTACTCCAGTTTCATTTGAGATAAATTCAAATTCACTCTTTGAAAGCATTCCTTTTATTATTTCATGTCTTAGAGTGTAATATACATCAACATTTCCGCCAACTTCAGTCCAATAGCTTGAATGAACGCATATATTTTGTCTCCATATTAATTTATGCTCATCAGATTCTATAAGTTCATTAACTCTATCACATGGCATTCCATCTATTAAGCTGTCATTTAAGTACTTAAAGCAATCATTTGGAGTTGAATTTTTAGGAACACTGTGTGATGCTCCAAAGCTAAAAGCAATTTTCTTTAGCTCTTCTATATAATCAGAATTTTTATTGATAAGCTTTGTAACCACGAAGGCTAATCTCAATTCAGCTTGAGCTATTTTGCTTTGTAACCATCCGTGGATATTACTTTGATCAATAATATCCTCTAATGGTCTATCGTCTAATTTTCTATAGTTTTTTTCTACTTCATTTTCTAAATCTTGATACCAATTGTTTTTTGATGAAGCTTCTAAAATATCATTTGTAAAAGCCTCCTGTAATTTTATTTTATTATAAAGCCAATAATGTATTGGTCCTAAGAAAGCACTCATTTTTCCTCCTACATTTGCATTTAATGCTTATTTATTCTAATATTATTTAGAAATAGGGAATTATATATTCCCTATTTCTTTAATGTCTTATTTATTGTTCATATAGCTATTAAATTGTTCTAGCATATTATTTACATCAATACCATGTACCATACATGCTTCTTGAATAGATTCCATTTGTGAAGATGGACAACCTAAGCAGTGCATTCCATTGTTCATAAGAATTCCTGCAAGTCCAGAGTCCATACGTAGGATTTCACCTATTGTCATATTTCCAGTTATTGCATCTTCATTGTTTTTTTCTTCTGGGAAAAATAATTCAATGTCATCCTCTACTGTTCCTATACCTGCTATGCCAAAGTTTTCAACTAATACCTTAGCTACATTTGGTGAAAGGAAGGCAGGAAGTGTTGGTCCAAGGTGAATATTCTTAACTCCTAGGTAAAGTAGAGATAATAGAACTATTACAGCCTTTTGCTCGTACCAAGCAATGTTATATATAATTGGAAGCTCATTTACATCATCAAGTCCAAATACTTCTTTTAACTTAAGAGCTATAACAGCTAGTGAGTATGAGTCATTACATTGTCCAGCGTCTAATACACGTGGAATTCCTCCTATATCTCCTAGGTTAAGCTTATTATATTTGTATTTAGCACAGCCTGCTGTTAATATTACTGCATCTTGTGGTAAAGCTTTTGCAAATTCTGTGTAGTAATTTCTTGATTTAGCTCTTCCATCACAGCCAGCCATAACAACGAACTTCTTTATTGCTCCTGTTTTTACAGCATCAACAATTTTATCAGCAAGTGATAGAACTTGGTTGTGTGCAAATCCACCTATGATTTCACCTGTTTCAATTTCTGTTGGCGCAGCACATCTCTTTGCATGCTCAATAATTTCTGAGAAGTCTTTTTCTTCTCCTATTTCTCCTGCTATATGCTTACAGCCTGGGTATCCAGCAGCTCCAGTAGTATATAATCTATCCTTATAGCTATCCTTAGGAGGAACTATACAGTTTGTTGTCATAAGTATTGGACCATTGAAGCTTTCAAATTCTTCTTTTTGTTTCCACCAAGCATTTCCGTAGTTTCCTACAAAGTGTGAATATTTCTTAAATGCTGGGTAGTAGTGTGCTGGAAGCATTTCTGAGTGAGTATATACATCTACTCCTGTTCCTTCAGTTTGCTTTAATAGCATTTCCATATCACGTAAGTCGTGTCCTGAGATTAATATACCAGGTCTATTTCCTACACCGATATTAACCTTTGTAATTTCAGGATTACCATATGCTGTAGTGTTTGCTTTATCAAGAAGCTGCATACCACTTACACCATATTTTCCTGTTTCTAATGTAAGAGCAATTAAATCATTTACGCTCATGTTATCATCAAGTGTTGCTGCTAAAGCTCTTTGCATAAATGCATCAACATCTTCATCATCTTGTAGTAATGCATTGGCATGCTTGCTATATGCAGATAATCCTTTTAATCCGTATGTTATTAGTTCTCTTAAGCTTCTTACATCTTCATCCTTTGTAGAAAGAACTCCAACCTTAGATGCCTTAGCTTCAAACTCTTCTCTTTTTCCATCCCAAAGTGCTGCTTCAGGTAAATTTTCTTTGTTACTTAATTGATTTAATAATTCTCTCTTCTTATCTAATGTAGTATGAATACGTGCTACTACCATTTCTTCATCAAAGTTTGCATTTGTTATTGTAGTAAATAAATTTAATGAAACTAAGTGATTAATATCTAGACTAACATTTTTTCCTTCTTCACGTAATCTAGTAGTTACAAATGATATTCCTTTAGTAACATATACTAACAGATCTTGCATGCCAGCTAATTCTGGTTTCTTTCCGCATACTCCTACTTGTGTACATCCTGTGCATCCAGCTGTCTCTTGGCACTGAAAGCAGAACATTTTGTTTTCTTTGTTTTCCATTTTAATATCCTCCGATTTAAATAAATCGTATTGTAAAGTTAAATGAAAATTGAGAACTCCTAACTCTCTGTGGTATAATGTTTTTGCAACAAAACCTAATACCTCCCAGAAAGGAAGAAGTTCTCATGCAAAAAATTATATCAGTTTGTTGT
>JBPOHM010000132.1:0-4903 GCA_052035585.1 Bacillota bacterium | reverse complement strand
ATTATC
Organism: Bacillota bacterium; assembly: GCA_052035585.1. Taxonomy (GTDB): domain Bacteria; phylum Bacillota; class Clostridia; order Tissierellales; family Sedimentibacteraceae; genus UBA1535. The sequence goes on along the minus strand of JBPOHM010000132.1, from coordinate 4,897 downwards.
TTTTAAAATATTTTAGAATTGAATTGTAATTATTATCAATTTCAGTTTTCTTTGTTTTATAAATGTTCATACTCTTTATTATTTTATAGTCATTCATCATATCTGCAAAGGCTCTTTCATTTTCACCAACATATTTTAGGATATATGCTTTATTAAGTGAATATCTGTAATATAAGTCCTCACTTTTTATTTCAGTCAAATCTATAGCTTCATTCTTATCAACTATAACAATATTTTTAAGTATGCTAACCTTTAAATTTTCAGGATTATTAATTGAAGGAACAAATCCAATAGTATTATATACATTGAAATACATCTTTACTTGTGACATATCTAAAAAGTTCAAGCTTTGTGTTCCATTAATATCCCATACTGAATTAATAATCTTATTAAAATCAGTTCCTGCCTTTAAATCCTCATGAATCATTGCTTTTACAAGATTTTTATTGCCACTCTTTATATAATATGAGTATCTTAACATTTTAATATTAAATTTAACATTATCATTTGTTGTCTCTTCATACCACTTCTTAAGAGCGTTCATGTATAATGTTTCTATAGTATCAACCTTAGTTATTTGATTAAATATTTGCATTTTATCTGCATCAGTTAAATCTTGTCTAGTAACCATATCACTAAGTATTTCATTAGCTAATACCATATTTTCTTTAGCTGTTAATTTACCATATTTCAATAGGTAGAAGTCTAAACCAGTTTTATTAGGGAAGTTAGCTGCTTTTAAAGCCTTTATTGTACCTATAGGATCTGAATCATATAAATGCTTTTCTTCAGGGAAAATATATCCACTAAACTCTATTTGCTCAAGAGTCTTTTTAGCCTTAATATATTTTTTCTCTAGCTCATCCTTAGTGTTTACATTATAATTTCCAAACAATGATAATATGTCTTCACCTCTAACTGGCATGTATTTTAGCCCTGTCAAGTTGTTTGCAAAGCTTTCTTTTATATTATCATATATTCTTCTAATAATTGCAGCAGACTCTGCTCTACTTATGTTTTTATTTAATCCTAATATATTGTTATCATATCCTAATACAATACCACTATTGTACAAAGTCTTAATTTCATTGTAAAATCTATGGCTTTTATTTATATCAGTAAAATTAAGCTCATTATCATAGATTGAATTTCTGCATAAAACAGCAGTGAGTGCCATAGCCTCTTCTCTAGTTATAGCCTTATCTGGCTGAAAATTAATTCCTTTAAATACATCCTCAAACTTGTAATTATTAAAGTTATTTAGCATGTACTCATAAAACGATATAACAAAAGTATATGACCAATGTTCTAGGCTCATATCTGCATAATTCATTGAGCTCTCATAAACCTCATCAATGACACCAAGCTTATATCCCGTACGAACCAATATTGTGATAAATTCACTTCTTGATATGTTGTTATCTGGTCTAAATGTCATATCATCGTATCCGTTAAATAGTCCTAATACGTTTGTTGCATAATTTACATCATTCCTACTCCAATGAGTAAATATATCACTATAATATATTTCAGCAAAGGCAGGCTGAGTAAATAATAAAGTTATTAATAATATAATTGCAATAATTTTTTTCATTGTAGCCACCCTTAATTTCTATAATAATTAATTAAAATTTCATCTCCCAAGGTTATATTAAACACCTTTTTAAGAAAATTTTCAATATAAATTTTATCATTTTTTATAAATATTTTTTCATCTTTATTAGGAGGAATATATATTTGCATATCTTCTAATTTATTTGGATAATATTCATATAGCTTCTCTCCGACCTTTTTAGCGTTACACTTAAACACAAATTCAAATATGCTTGAATTTAAATAATTAACAACATATTCTGATGTCACTATATCCTCATTTACAACAAGTGTATAAACATCAGCACTGCATAAGTATTTATCAACATCATAGAAAAAATTATTGCTTTTTGCCTTATAAGGAAAAATTATTTTATTATTTTCAAATAAACATAAATTTCTTCCCCACTGAAGCTCATACCACTTTCTTGCTCCATTTTTGCATTCTCTTCTATTTGCTAATCTTTCCTTGTACATGCTCAAATACTTAATAGTATTTGGATAGTTTTTTTCATCATCAATCAAGTTTGAATAAATAATATATTTACCATCAAAGCTTACACCATTTTCGCCTATATTGCTGTTTTTAATCCACTTTCTAAGAAGCACTTTTTCTAGATTATACTTAACTATTTCTTCTTCATTAACTATAAAGGCTTCATCATATCCTGTTATTATACCTTGTTTTATATACCCAATATCTTTAAGTTTAAAATTACATTTAGAAATTATTTTTTGGTATAATTGTTTTTCATTGGAATTTAATAATACCCATCCATTTTTATCAAGCTCAGTTTTTTCAACATTAAAGGATATGAAGGCATCATTACTATTATACTTCTTAACCTCAACATTTTTTGATTCCTTTGATAAATTTTCCATCAATATTATCATTGGACTAATATTAACATTTTTAAAAACCTTATGTCCGTTATAGTCAAGTATTTTTAATATATTTAGATTGTTTACTATATATTCTCTTAATCTATCTGCATACTTAGCTTCTAGAAAATACCTAGATGTTATAAAGCACATCCTTCCTCTTTCATTTAAAAGCCTATGACCTGCTTTAAAAAAGCAATATGATATATCTGATTTATCATAAAATACATCACAATACTTATCCTTTAATTCTTCTCTATATTTCTGTCCAATATTTTTATGTCCAATATATGGTGGATTTCCAATTACTATATCAAATTTATAGTTAGGATTAAAATCTACTAAAAAATCTTTATTATATATATTAAAATTAATATCTGGTATATTTGATTCAAAGCATAAACTTATTTTTGTTAAAAAGCATGAAAATTTATCTATATCAACACCATAAATCATATTTTCTAATATATGCTTTTCATTTGTTAGCTTTTCTTTTAATCTTTTATATGCACCTAAAAGAAAATACCCACCACCACATGAAGGATCTAATATTTTTATATCATCATTTATTTGTCTATTTTCAAAAACCAAATCAAGCATCTCTTCTATTGTCTCATATGGGGTATATACTTGTCCTAATATTTTTCGTTCTTTATCAGAAATAATATTTTCATATAAAGCAGATATATTTAATTTATTTATATCAATGCTATTGTTTAATTCAACTAGCATTTCTAATATTTTTACTTCATAGCTCTTATCAGAAAAATCAAATTCGCTATACTCTTTAAATAATAAGACTGATTTTTTGTCGAAAAGTTTCATATTTTCAGAATAATTTTCAGTAATTTTATAAATATCTAAGTTATTAATAAATTTATTTATATATATAAGCTTTGCAAAAAAATATAAACAGCTTTTTAAATTATTAATATATTTTATATCATCATTTGCAGCATTTTTATCAGAATTAATAATTATTTTTTTTATTTTCTTAGATATTATTTTTTCCATGATTTCTCCTGCTCATGCTACTTTATAAACTATTATAATTATAACATATAATCTTATAAAAAGCTTTAAAAATAAAAAGAAATTTTGAATATTTTCAAAATTTCTTTTCAAGTATTACATTTAATTTCCATTTGCGATATCTTTTGCTATACGTACATTGTCGCTTTCATAGTTTACAACAATAACGTCTAGGCCTATTTTCACTAGCTCATCCCAACTGATTACAATTGGTTTTGCCTTATTAAAAAAGCTAAACAATTTAGTATTTTTATCTTCTATATATAGTGCAGTAACCTTACCTCTTTTTACATCAATTTCAATATCTGAAAATCTTCCTATGTTTTCGCCATTTTGTACATTAATTATATCCTTGTCAATTAATTCCAAATAGCTAATCATTACATTCCTCCCTCTAATAATTTAATCTATTTAAACCTCTTTCTAATTTGTGAAAGTGCTGATTTTTCCAACCTAGAAACTTGTGCTTGAGATATTCCAATTTCTTCAGCTACCTCCATCTGAGTTTTTCCTTTATAAAATCTCATATCAACAATTTGTCTTTCTCGCTCTGTTAACTCATTTATGCTTTCTTCTAATGTCATTTTTTCAACCCATTTTTCGTCTAAGTTTCTCTCGTCTTTTATTTGGTCGAATATATACAGTGCGTCTCCTCCATCATTATATATTGGTTCAAACAAGGAAACAGGCTCTTGTATAGACTCAAGAGCAAAAATTACATCTTCTTTATCTATATTTAATTCCTTTGCGATTTCATCAATAGTAGGTTCACATGATTTTTGCAACGTTAGCTTTTCACGTACTTGAAGAGCCTTATATGCAGTATCCTTCATAGATCTACTTACTCTTATAGAGTTATTATCTCTTAAGTATCTTCTTATTTCTCCTATAATCATAGGGACTGCATATGTAGAAAATTTTACATCCAATGATAGATCAAAATTATCTATTGCTTTTATTAGTCCTACACAGCCAATTTGAAACAAATCGTCAATAGGCTCATTTCTGGAGTTAAACCTTTGAATTACACTTAAAACAAGTCTTAAATTACCGAAAATAAATTGATCTCTAACTGCTGTGTCACCTTCTTGAATTTTTTTGATCATTTCTCTCATATCAGATGATTTAATTTTAGGCAATTGCGATGTATTGATGCCACAAATTTCTACTTTGTTTATAATCATTGTTTTACCCCTTTTAATTATATTATCCCCCATGTTAATTATTGCCCTTAATATTGCTTTTATACATTGAACAAGCTCTAATTTTCTAACAAATTAATAGAATTAAACAGCCTTACTTATATCCTTTTTAAGTCTTTTTAATATTTTCTTTTCAAGTCTTGATATATATGATTGAGAAATACCAAGCATATCTGCTACTTCTTTTT
>JBPOHM010000176.1:0-2950 GCA_052035585.1 Bacillota bacterium | reverse complement strand
CTAAGACTTATAGATATAGACTTAAGATGGGGAATTACAAGTGATGAATCAAATAGTTTAAATAACAGGGTAGTGGAAATATGTCTTGAAAACATAGATAAATGCAGACCTTTTTTTATTTGTTTATTAGGACAAAGAAGAGGATGGGTTCCAAAGAAAAATGATATTGCCAAATCAACCTTTGAAAAAATTCCAGAGATAAATTACTATGTTGGAAATTATTCTGTTACAGAAATGGAGATTATTCATGCTCTTATTAATCCATTGGCAATGATGGATGAAAATACTGATACAATCAAAAAGCCTGAAAAAGTAAGGAATGCGTTTTTCTTATTTAGAGATCCTAGTTATCTTGAAGCAATAAAAGAGCAAAATCCAAAACTTTTAAATATATATACTAATAAATTATCAGAATTTCCGAAGGAAGATGATAAAAGTCTTGAATCCTTTAAAAATTTAATTTTAGAAGGAAATAATGAAAATTCTAATTGGTATTCATATGCTGATTATGAATGTAAATTTGATATTAGTCAACAAACTTTAGAACTTAAAAATGAAAAGTACGAGGATGATTTAAGCAAGGGAAGACTTGTAGATTTTCGTCTAAAGGATAGTCAAATAGAGCTTTGTGATTATATCTTTGATGTAGTTACAAAATCAATTGAAAGTGAGTTTCCTGATAGAGTAAATGTAATTGATGATCTTGAACTTAGTGATGAGAAGCAGCAGGAGGAATTTTTTAATAGAAATTTAGTACCGATGATAGGACGTTCTGATGTAGAAAACGAGCTTTTAAATTATGTAGAGGGCGAGTCAAATTATCCTTTACTTTTGTATGCTGAAAGTGGTACAGGTAAAACTACCTTAATGGCTCATTTTATACAATCATTAAAGGAAAAAAATAGTAAGGTATGTTATAGATTTGCAGGTACCAGTATTAATAGTATGCAGACAGATGCATTGTTTATCTACGTTAAAATATAGATCAATTAAGTTTGCTGATATTATAACAGTAGATATGAGCAAGGTAACAAGCTTATATTATCATAATAATAAAGCAATTGCATTATCAAAGGAAACAATATATGTAATTAATTTGGAAAAAATCAATTGTGAAATGGAAATCATAAATACAATAAAAGGTCATGGTTTTATGAGATTTAAAAGTATAAATGATGAAAATGTGTGCTTTGTATTTTCTAATAGTGTAAGCTTTCTTAACTTAGTTACAGGCGAACTTATAAATAAAACTGTGATGTTTCCTAAAGATTTATTGTCATTAGAGCCTTTAAGAACTTATTTTGATGGTGATGCATACTTATACATATATGGACATTGTGTATATGTGTGGGATGTAAGAAATGATAAGGTTCTTATGAGAAATCCTTTAAAGCAGGTATTGAAAAATGAACGAAGCAATATATTGTATTCTAGCGTTAAAATTAAGGATAATTATATAGACTTCTTTTTTGGAAACTCTAAGGTATCTGTTGATTATATTAATTCAAATGTTGTAGAACAAAGTTATTTAGAAAATTACGAGAATAAATATCAAGTGGTAAGAACATTTAAGCATATTGAGGAAAATCATGCATTAGGAAACGCAGAAAAAAGAGAAAGAGTTGATGTATGGTTATTTGACAAGGTTATTTTTATACAGGATTCATTAAATAAAACTGTCTTTTGTGAAGGTGAACATGGACTTAAAATAGGACAAGCAAATAGAGAGCCTATTGAAGTTGTTAAGCAAAATAATCAGGTTTATGTATTAATGACAAATAATATTATTATATGTGACTTGATAGATGGTTCTATAAAGTCTCATTACTCTAATATTAATCCTAAATATTTGAGAAGGATTATTGAAAATAAGATGGATATTTATATCAATAAAGGTTCTTTAAGTATAAGTGAGGAGTGTATTATTTATAAAAATGAGATTACTGAAAACATTTCAGCAATTCCTTTAAACAATAATAATGCTTTTATAAATGATGACTATATTTATCTTAATACAGATGGCAATCCAATACGATTATTGCCTTTAAACACAAGCTGGTAAACTTAGGTGTATAACTTAAAAATAAATAAAAATAGAGAGGAAAAATAACATGGGATTAAACAAAGAATATATAGAGGACTTTTTCAATCAATTTAAAAATAAAAAAAGTGGTAATTTTAGAGAGTTATATTTAAGAGAAGCAATAATGAAATTCATTAATGAAGAAGATAAAAGCAGTGCCTTTGATGTATATACAGAGTTTTTTGATAGCTGTAAAATAATGGCTAAAGGTAATGCAAATATTATAGACCTATTTGATGTTCTTAAATATTATGAGGAAAATGCTTCTGTACTTTTGGACAAGCAAAGAGACCACTATGTTCATTCTGTAAATGTATTTTTGCTTGGTTTATCAATTTACTCTCAAAATAAAAAATTTAGAGAAATAATAAGTAAGAACTATGAGTTGAATAAGGGAAGCCGACTTTATGAATCAGATACTGAAGAATTCCTATTTGAATGGGGAATTGCATCGCTTTGTCATGATATAGGCTATCCTATTGAAATTACATATAAGCAGATGAAGAAATTTATTGATAGGGTAAGTGATGTTGAAGGAAAAAATATTAGTGCTGAGCCTTATTTAGGTTTTAACTTCTTTGACGCTTTAAATAGCTTGCCAAATAAGGATAACGTAAATGCAATAAACCTACTAAGCTTAAATATTCATAATAAACTTGGAATTGATCTTGATACCATCAGTGAAAAGTTAAATATGTATCTTGATAGTATGCAGAAAAACAAGTTTGTTGACCATGGCTTTTACAGTGCAATTATATTACTTAAGTGGTATAGCTATTTAGTTGAAAATAATATTAGTGAAGAAAATGCAAACCATCCTGTTGTAAATGCTGCCGGAGCCATTTTACTTCATAATTATTATTCAAA
>JBPOHM010000273.1:0-8856 GCA_052035585.1 Bacillota bacterium | reverse complement strand
GATGACAGAAATTTCAAAGACATAGACTCTGTGACTATTGATAATATTTCAAAAGTTTTCTATACAAAGAATGACTCTGGAGAAATATTTAGTTATCTAAACATTGATGATAAAAAATACGATTTAGGAAGTTTTTATAATTCTGATATAAATAATATTTCTAAAAGCTTTGAAAAAACTGATATATTAGTGAATGGTCTGCAACTATATAAATGTAATATTCCTCAAGGAGCTAATTTGAATGATGTAGTATATTTTCAAATAATAGATAATAAACCAGTAATTTTAATGAAACTGGAAAACAGCTATGAATTTTTTAATAATAATGAAATTATGACCTATTATACTCATGGATTAATTAATAGTACGACTTTTATTTATAGATGGGCAGATGATGGCCTTTATATATCAGATTTAAATACACTATTTAACGAAGAGAATGTTATGTTTAATTCTAATTTGAAAGAAATATACTTTATAATTAAGCATAACCTTGACAACCCTAGAATTACTAGAGTTAAGAAGCTGACTCTAGATGGTATTAATGTGTATTAAGAAAAATAAGCTCACTTATCTATTTAAGCGAGCTTTATCTTTTTTATTCGCAATATATATTTATTGCATCTCTTAGAAATTTAGTGCAACCAGGTGCAATTTTATCATAGTAAGCAGTAAATCTTTCATCTGCTACGTACATTTCTGCAAGTCCTTTATGTCTTTCTTTTGAGTACATACCATCATTCCAGAAAAAGCATAACCATTGTCTATGCAAGTCACAAGCTTTTTGTGCTTCATCACTTGCAGGATCTCCTTTTTCAAATGCTAGCTTTATTAGATTTTCACATTCTATACGAAGCTCCTCTACTCTATCTAATTGTTCTTTTGTCATACCTTTTATCTTAGCATTTGATGCATTGACAACATCATCACCATACTTTTCTCTAACTTCCTTGCCATATGCTTCCTCATTATCATCAATCATCTTTTTCTTAAAGCCTTCAAATTTTTCATTATCACTCATAATAGTTTCTCCTTTCAAAGAGCTGATAGTTTTTAACACATTGTTAATCAGCATATCAATTTGATTTTTTCTTAATAAGAGTTCAGACAAGTGACCTTCAAGAGCTCTGCTTTTATCATACTTAGGGTCCTTTAGGATATGGCCAATCTCCTCTAATGAAACTCCTAATTCACGATAAAATAGTATTTGCTGCAGCAAATCAACCTCTTCTTTTCCATAAATACGATATCCATTTGAAACACGCTTTGGACATAGTAAACCAATCTGATCGTAATATCTAAGAGTACGCGTACTAACTCCAGACATTTGTGCTAATTTGTTTATTGTATACTCCACTTATCTCACCTCACATTTATAGGATAAACCATTACGCAACGTTAATGTCAATACTATTTTAAAATTTTTTTATTTTACCTTTCTCATGATTGCACTACCATTATCTTTAAGCCATTTCCTTTGAACTTTATAGTCTGGTATAACCTTAGCCACCTCATCCCAAAATCTAGCTGAATGATTCATTTCTTTTCTATGACAAAGCTCATGAACTACAACATAATCAACAACCTCAGAAGGCATAAGCATAAGAAGACAATTAAAATTAAGATTACCCTTACTTGAACAGCTTCCCCAACGAGATATTTGATTTTTTATAGATATCTTTCCAAAAGATACACCTATAATTGATGCAAAATGAGCTACTCTTTCAGGAATTACTGTTATTGCTTGCTTTGCTAGTTTCTTTATCTCTTCATCTGACAATTTCACTATATTCTCATTTTGCTTTTCAAGCTTCTCAACTTTTTCCTTCATAAGCTCTATATGCTTGTCAATCCATAAGGAGTTTTTATTTATAAAGCTTTGAATATCACTATTAAGCATACGATAAGGTGCTCTTACACATACCTTTAACTCTTTTGTAATTTCAATTGCAATAGTCTTTCTCTTACTTCTTATAATTTCAATATTTATATTATTATTTATCATTTATATAACCTTTAATTAAATTATTCAACAACTGAACACACATCTATCCACTCAGTGTAGTTAGAGCATTTTTCAAGCTCTTCTATTGTTAGTTCTATACAGCTATTTGAGCTACCACAGGCTGGAAATACTGTTGTAAATCTTTTTAATGATTCATCAAGATATACAACTGCACCTTCCTTTATAGCAAATGGACATACTCCACCTATATCATGTCCAACTGTTTCTATCAGTTCTTCTCTTGTAAGCATTTTAGGCTTCATACCAAATCTTGCTTTATATTTAGGATTATTTACTTTAGTATCACCTGCTGTAACAATAAGAATGCTTTTATCCAACACTTTAAATGCAAGTGTTTTTGCAATTCTTTGAGGCTCACAGCCTAATGCCTTAGCAGCTAGTTCAACAGTTGCACTAGATACATCAAATTCAAGGATTTTATCATCCAAGCCCCATTTCTTAAGATAATCACGCACTTTTTCTATAGACATTTTTCTTAAGTTCCTTTCGTAATTTTTACGCACTAATTTAAGAAAAACAAAGAAAAATTTATTTTATTTTTCTTTGTTTTTCGCGCTATTCTGATAGTACTATATAAAAAACGGTTAACGCGCCTATAGCCACCTTTACCATCCTTAAACAATTTAAGGTAAAGGTGGGTAAGAAGCAGGAACCGTTTTTATATATAGTACATTACTTACCTAGTTTTTTAACTTCATTATAAATTAATTGCATTTCCTCATCAAGCTTAGTTATAACCTCTGAGCATTTAGTAAGTCTATCCTTTAGTGATTGCGGTATTTCATTTTCAGACTTATATTTTAAATGATGCTCAAGGCTTGCCCAGAAATCCATTGCTATTGTTCTTATTTGAATTTCTACTGGAACTTCTTCAACTCTATCATATAGATATACCTTTAATTGTAGAACTAAATGCAAGCTTCTATATCCATTTTCTTTTGGATCTTTGATATAATCTCTAATACGTATTAATTTCAAATCGTCCTGTCTTGATAAAAAGTCTTCAATTTTGTATATGTCCTCTATGTAATTGCAAATTATTCTAATACCAGCAATATCCTGTACATTTTCTTGTACAGATTCAAAGCTAAGAGGTAAATCTCTTTTTTCCAATTTCTCAATTATACTCTTTGGAGACTTTAAACGAGTTTCAATACGATGTATAGGATTATAATCATATTTTACTTGGAACTCTTCATTTAATATTTCTAATTTTGTATTGAGTTCCTTTATTGCAGCATTGTATAACTGTTGCATTTCTAAGAACTTTTTGGCATTTTTAAAAATATTTTCTTCATTATCAAATATATCTTCAATACCCAAAATTCCTAATTTTGATAATAATTTATCCGCCTGCATTTTTTTATCCTCCATACTTTTGATTAATTATTCAAATATTGCATCTACAAACACTTCAGAATCAAATATCTGCAAGTCGTCTATTTTCTCTCCAATTCCAATATATTTTATTGGAACATTTAATTCTTTAGCTATTGGGAACACAATTCCACCCTTTGCTGTACTATCAAGCTTAGTCAATATTATTCCATCTATTGAGCAAGATTCTTTAAATAGCTTTGCTTGTATTAAGCCATTTTGACCAGTGTTAGCATCTATAACTAACAATACTTCCTTCTGTGCTGAAGGATACTCCTTATCAATAATTTTAAATATTTTTGCTAGCTCGTTCATAAGATTTACCTTATTATGAAGTCTACCAGCTGTATCACATATCAATACATCTGTTTTTCTAGCTCTAGCTGCCTGTATTGCATCATAAATTATTGATCCAGGATCAGAGCCTTGTTCACTTGAAATTATATCAACACCAGCTCTTTTACACCACTCTTCTAGCTGCTCTATAGCTGCAGCTCTAAATGTATCTCCAGCAGCAACTAATACGCTTTTACCACTGTTTTTAATTCTATATGATAGCTTTCCTATTGAAGTTGTTTTACCAACACCATTTATACCTACTATCATAAGAATTTTTTGCTTACTTTCATCTTCTTCAAGCTTTTTAGTTGAATTTAACATATCAACTAAATATCTTTTAATTATATTTTTTATTTCACTTGGATCTTCTATTTTGTTTTTCTTTACTTCCTCTTTAACATAATCAATAATATCCATTGTTAGCTCAACGCCTATATCAGCAGATATTAAGGTTTCTTCTATTTCATCTAATAAATCATCATCAATCTTTTTATATAGATTAAAAAGATTGTTAAATTGATCAGTAAAACTCGCCTTTGTCTTAGATAAACCCTCTTTTATTTTTGAAAAGAAGCCCTTCTTTTCTTCCTTTGGCTTATCCTCTACCTCTGTTTTTTTAACAGTGTCTTCAGGCCCTAAAAGTGTTTCTATTTGTGAATCATCATCATCAAATTCAATATTATCTAGTTCCTTTAAGATTTCTTCCTCACTAACCTGTTCAAAATCCTCATCAACTTCATCAACTACTTTTTTATCCTTAACAACTTCCTGTTCTTTAGGAACTTTATGTTCTTTTTTATCCTTATTCCCAAATAATTTCTTAAACATTTTACCTCCTGCTAATTAAAATAGTTTATTCGATATCTGATAATCTCATTGATACTAGCTTAGTTACACCCTTTTCTTCCATTGTTGTACCATACAAGGTATCTGCACTTTCCATAGTACCCTTTCTATGTGTTATACATAAAAACTGTGTATCCTTTGAAAACTCCTTCAAATATCTAGAAAATCTGTAAACATTAATATCATCAAGTGCAGCTTCGATTTCGTCTAATATACAAAACGAAGTAGGCTTTGCCTTTAATATTGAAAACAGCAGTGCTATTGCAGTTAAAGCCTTTTCTCCACCTGATAAGAGTGAAATTTTACTTAATTTTTTTCCTGGTGGCTGTGCTTCAATTTCTATTGCACTATTCAGAGCATCTGATTCATCCTCTAAATAAACATCAGCCTTTCCACCATTAAATAAATCAGAAAACACTTCATTAAACAGAACTCTTATTTTAGAGAATTCTTCTAAGAACTGATCACGCATTTTTATTTCAAGCTCTTTTATAACATCATTTAATTGATTTCTAGCATCAATTAAATCCTGCTTTTGCTTTGTTAAAAAGTCGTATCTTTCCTTAACCTCTTTGTATTCCTTAATTGCATTAATATTAACATCGCCTAAGCTCTTTAATTTTCTTCTAATATCTGAAACATCGTTATTAATTCTTGTATAGCTTAGATCTTCGTTTTTATATGGTAAAGCCATTGCATAATTCATTTCATAGTCTTCCCATAAACGATTAGATATTTCTTCAATTTTAGAATTTAGCTTTTCTATTTTTATATTAATAGCATATTCATCATCTAAGATTTCTGTAATTCTCTTATTTATATTATTTAATTCTACCTGAGAATTATTAATTAATTCTTGAGTTTTTGCTAAATTAGTTTTTTTAGAATTATATTTTTCTTCACACTCATCCAAGCTTGCCTTTAATTCCTTGCATTCACTTTCAAGTGTGCTTATTTGTTGCTTAGCAGATTCAATTTCTGTATCTGTATTGCTTAAGCTACTGCTCTTTAATTCTAGCATTTCACTATTTTTTACAAGCTCATGATTTGTACCTTCAATTTTTTCTTCAATAAACTTAATTTCTTGTTGAATAGAAGAAATTTCACTATTTTTCATGCTAAGAACTAAGCTAAGCTCATCATATTTTTCTTTATCAGCCTTATTAGTATGAGCAATATCATTGATTTCATTTTCTAAATCAATTATATTTTGCTTTAGCTCTTCAATATTTTTATCAATTGCTTCAATATCAGCCTTTCTTTTTTCATTTTCTTCAATGATAAATTCTTTGTCCTTTAGATATCTATTTATTGATATTTCAATCTTTGAAATTTGTTCTGTTAATAGGCTTATCTTATTATCAATTTGCATACTTGTCTTATTAACTTCTTCAATGCTTTGTTTTAATGTATTAATCTCTTTATGACAAGCTGACAAATCCTTTTCTATATTTTTTATATCCTGCTCAATATCCTTACATTTTCTATTAAGTCTTACTAATTTTTGTTGACTTTCTTCAATTTCTCTTTTTCTGCTTAATATATTTTGATTCTTTCCACTTATGTATCCACCTGTAACAGCTCCACCAGGATTTATAACATCTCCTTGAAGGCTCACAATTTTGATTGTATTATTTGATAGCTTTGCTACTCTAAAACCATCTCTAATATTCTCAACCACAATTGTTCTTCCAAGCAAGCTTTTTATAATGTCATCATACAATTCGTCTGTTTCAATCAATTTGTCAGCAGTATCAATTACACCATGTTGATTTAAAAGGTTTAATTCTTCATTATTTAAACCTCTTCCCTTAATGGTGCTAATAGGTAAAAATGTTACTCTTCCTATTTGCTTTTCCTTTAAATACTCAATTATAGCCTCTGCATCCTGGTTGTTGTTAACAATAACATTTTGTATAGCTGAACCAAGTGCAATTTCAATAGCTGTTTCATATTTTTTTTCTGTTTTAATGATATCTGCAACAGTTCCATTGATAGCAGATTTAAATAATCCTTCCTTCTTATGTAAGCTCATAAGGGTTTGTACACTTTTATAGTATCCTTCATATAGAGCTTCCATATTGTTTAAGAAAGCAATTCTTGAATTAGCAGTATTTAATTCATTTAGAGAGGCTCTTAGCCTATTCTCCATTTCCTTTTTATCTTCAGTGAAATTCTCTTGTCTTATTAAGCAGTTTTCATATTTTTTCTCATAATCTGATAATAGCTTGCTATTTTCAACCTTTTCTTGATTAACCTTATTTAGCTCTTCAAGCTTAGCTTCCTTTTCCTTACCTTCAATTTCGATTTCCTTATCGAATTGTTGAATTCTCTCTTGGAAGTTAGCTATTATAGATTCAGTAGAGTTTTTATCACTCTGAAGCTTATTTATTTGCTTATGAATTTCAAATAAGCTATTTCTTTTTTCTTCACTTGCATTTATAGAGCTTTCCATCTTTATTTTAAATGCAAGTACCTCTTCATTAAGCTTATCATATTCAGCCTTTTTCTCAGCTAATGAAGTGTTTAGGCTATTTATTTCTTCACTATGGTTTTCTATCTTTTGTAATAGCTCATTTTTTCTTGTTTTTAAAATTTCAATTTCATTTTCAATATTTTCGATATTTTCAGAGTAAAGAAATATCTTTTCATTTTGTACATTGATGAGATTATTCTTTTCATCATAGCTCTTTGAAAGCTTATTTCTAATACCTTCTAAAGAAACTATTTCCTTATCAAGTAATATTAAATTCTCTTTTTCTTGAGAAATAAGAACTTCTAAATCATCTCTTCTAGTAATTATACTTTGCTTAGAATTAATAATATCATTTTTTTGATTTTCGAAAATAGCAAGCTGTTCCTTGTTTCTTTCATATTCACGCACATAAAGATTTAGCTCTATACTTTTTAAATTCTCTTTTAAACTTATGTATTCTTGAGCCTTTTCACTTTCTTCTCGGAGTGGCTCAACTCGTGTTTCTAGCTCATGTATTATATCATTAACTCTATCTAGGTTATCATTAGTTTTCTCAAGCTTTTTAAGTGCCTCTTCTTTTCTAACCTTATACTTAACTATTCCTGCAGCTTCCTCAAATACTCCTCTTCGAACATCAGAATTTGGGCTGAGTATTTCCTCAACCTTACCTTGTCCAATTACAGAGTATCCATCCTTACCAATACCAGTATCCATGAAGAGCTCTTTTATATCCTTGAGTCTGCATGGTTGCTTATTTATTGAGTATTCACTTTCACCTGTTCTAAATAGTCTTCTTTTTATACTAACTTCATTGTATTCTATAGGTAATCTTCTGCTTTGGTTATCAAAAATAAGCTCTACATCGGCATATCCAAGAGGCATCCTTTCCTGAGTTCCAGCAAATATTATGTCCTCCATCTTTGATCCTCTTAAGGTTTTTGGACTTTGCTCACCAAGCACCCATTTTATTGAATCAGATATATTACTTTTACCACTACCATTAGGTCCAACTATAGCAGTCATACCCTTTTCTACAATTATTTCAGTTTTATCTGCAAATGATTTAAATCCATGAACACATATTTTCTTTAAATACATAATTCGCTTTCCTTTATCCCTTTTTTAGTGGAAGTATTTAATAAAGTCCTTATACATATCTTCCTTATTAATTCTAGCAATTGATTTAAGTCCATCATATAATTCAACAACATCTTTTTCTTCTATTTCTTGTAAATAAATTTTTTCTATACCTACTCTATTTTTAAGAAAATTAATATTTCCTTTGCCATGTCCAACTACATAGCTCATCATACTTTTATTAGCCTTTATAGTAATATTTTTATATTTATTAAGTTCTAAATTATTTGAGATAGAATTTAGATAAAGCTTTTCTTCTACAAGCTGTCTGAAGGCAGGATGAAAAGGACCTGCAAGCACATCATTATCTTCATTTATAGTTTCTGTGTTTTGAAGTCCTATTCTAATTACATTGATATTATTTACTGTATACAAAGAATAAAGCATTGCACTTACCCATACAGCATCTTCAATACTTAATGGCTTATATTTATTCTCTCTATACATATTCTCAAGCTCTGTATCCTTTATTACTAATGTTGGATAAATTCTAGCAATATCAGGCTTTAGTTCAATTGACTTTATGCAGGTTTCTATGTCCTTTGTAGTATTACTACCTGGTAGTCCTGGCATGATTTGATGTCCAAGTATAAATCCATAATCCTTTATCATCTTGCTAGAATTTATTGAATCCTGAACACTATGACCACGGTTA